>JAITWB010000093.1 GCA_031285525.1 Spirochaetaceae bacterium | reverse complement strand
CGGAAGGGAAGCGGTTCCCAGATCCTGTCTCCCCAGACGGCGTTTATCATGAATGATATTCTGAAGAATTCCGTATCCATGGGAACTCTCGGGTGGCCGTCGAGATATGGAGCCAAGTTTACCTATACCGATGCTAACGGGAAATCCTATCAGATGCCTGCAGGGGGTAAAACCGGTACGACCCAGAACTGGGCCAATGCCTGGGCTGTAGGGTATACTCCCTATACCTCCACCGCTGTCTGGTTTGGCTTTGACGGGGGCGGGCAGACACTGAGTACTTCTCTGACGGGCTCGACTCTCGCAGGCCCTGCCTTGGCTGACTATATGCGTATTGCCCACGAGGATCTGCCGTATAAGGATTTTCCTATGCCCCAGACCGGGCTTATTAAGGCAACTGTCTGTTCTGTTTCGGGACTTATACTCACCGATGCCTGTATTGGACGTCCGACGACTCAGTATTTTCTTGAGGGTACCCAGCCTGTTACCACCTGTGATCTCCATGTGAACCGAAGAGTTGCCCAGTCTGAGTCTGTTATCAGGCTTGAAAATGAAAAATTCATGAGCGGATATTCGGAGCGTCTTGAGGATGATGAGCCTTTGGTGCTTGACCTTTCGTTTTTAACCACCGCTTCTGCAGGCAGAACGCCTTCTGGAAGAGGTTCTCCCGATGGAAGAACGACGACAAACGGCTCCGAAAGTAGTATAATTGAAGAACAGGATGTTATGGATGCGGAAGGCTTGAATAGTATACCTATCGATGAAATTACTGAGCCCGAAGAACCTGTGTTTAACTACCTTCTTGACTGATAGTTAAGGGAGCCTATGCAGATACGTATCGATGATATTAAGGTGAGGAAACGGATCCGTACCGATATGGGGGATCTCAGTGCATTGAAGGACAGTCTCAAGCGGTATGGCTTGTTGAATCCTATTACGATTAACTCCAAAAACGAACTTATCGCTGGTCACAGGCGGCTTGAGGCGGCGAAGCAGCTCGGGTGGTCGAGTATTAATGTTATAGTGGTCGATACCGATGACAGCATTGTCCTGCTTGAAATGGAATTGGAAGAAAATACCCAGCGTCAGAATTTTACCACCGATGAGCTTATGAAAGGCTATGCTTCCCTTGAGAAACTCAAGAACCCTGGCTTTTTCCGCAGAATATGGAACGCTGTTAAGGCTTTTTTCAAAAGGCTGTTTAGAAGATAGATCTGAAATGTCTGAAAATAAGAGCCCTAAAGAAAAGGGATTGCAAAACTCCTCGGTTCTGCAATCCCTTTTTCATTTTACGCTGTGTGTACCAGCATGAATTTCTTTTTTCCTGCCCTGAGAACCAGGCTTCCCGACGCATCGAGGTCTGCGGCGGTGACAGTTGTTCCCATATCGGTGAGAGGCTGTTCAGTGCCGTCATCTTTGATGATGTAGGCTCCGCCCTGCTGTACGAGACGGCGGGCTTCGCTTTTTGAGGGACAAAGCCCTGAATCGGTAAAGAGATCCATGACAGCGTAACCGGCATCGAAGGATGACCGCTTGAGGGTGATGGAAGGCATTGCCGAGCGGTCGCCGCCGCCGCTGAATGCCGCTTTTGCGCCTGCAAGCGCCTTGTCCGCTTCGTCTTTGCCGTGGATGAGCATGGTCACTTCCCAGGCGAGCCGTTCCTTGGCGGCATTGATGTCTCCTGCGGCGAGGGCGTCGCATTCGGCAACAGGCAGGAAGGTAAAGAGGAGCAGGAACTTGCGGACGTCAGCATCTGCCACGTTGCGCCAATACTGGAAGAATTCATAGGGAGAGACCATTTCCGGGTTGAGGAAGAGGGCTCCTTTTTCGGTTTTGCCCATCTTTTTACCGTCAGAACGGGTTACCAGAGGGAAGGTGAGACCGAAGGCTTCATCCCCGGTTTTGCGTCTGATCAGATCTACCCCGGCTACTATATTACCCCACTGGTCGTCGCCGCCTATCTGGAGGCAACAGCCGTATTTTGTATGGAGCGTAAGATAGTCATAGCTCTGGAGGAGCTGGTAGTTGAATTCGATGAATGACAATCCTGTTTCGAGCCGTTTCTTATAGGCTTCAAAGGTGAGCATTTTATTTACGGAAAAGTGGGAGCCGATGTCCCGGAGAAAATCGATGTAGTTGAGGTCTGCAAGCCAGTCCTTATTGTTTACGGGAAATGCGGTTTTTCCGTCGAATTTGACGAAGCCGTCGAGCTGTTTCTTGATGGATTCCACGTTTTCGTCGATCTGATCGTAGGTGAGCATCTTCCGCATCTCTGTCTTGCCCGAGGGGTCGCCGATGCGGGCGGTCCCGCCGCCGATGAGAGCCATTCCGCAGTGTCCTGCATTTCTGAGGTGTACCAATGCGAATATGGGAACCATGTGTCCGATGTGCAGGCTTGAACCGGTGGGGTCACAGCCGATATAAAAAGTGACAGGCCCTTTGTCCATCAGAGCCGAAAGCCCTTCCGGGTCGGTACACTGCTGGAAAAATCCCCGTTCCTTTAAAATTTCAAGAGCCTTGTTCATGCTTTTTCTCCTCTCTATATATCCGTTCAACACGTATGTTCAGTAATCAGAACAGAGGTCAGTATACCCTAATGGCAGGAAAAGGGGCAAGTGAGATGCTTTCTGTGGAAAGCGGCTTTCTGTAGAAAGCTGTTATTCGGGACTGCGGGCTCTGATGGCTCGGTAGGATTGCAGGCTCTTGTCCATCAGCAGGGGAATCAGCGAGGTCAGTACGGCGAGGGTTTTTCCGATTCCTTGTCTGCCGCCCCGCGCCTGCCATGCCCGCTCCAGGGACTGCCAGGATTCCATGACCAGTGGGATAAAGCCGATGAGCAGCGCAAAGGTGAGGGCTGTCTGTTCAGCATTGATCTTGGGAAAAACCTGAGATAGTACCCGTGCGCCTGATTCGAGGGTGTCCTGAATTTCCAGGGAGCTGGTGGTTCTGAACATGACCGCCGCAGCCATGGCAGTGAGAGAGAGTCTCCAGCAAAAGAGGAGGATCGGCAGCGCCCGTGCAGGATAGAGGGCGAGAAAGGATGTTATCGGAATCGCACTGGCATCCGCTCCGGCGTTTAATGGCGCGACGTATGCAGCGGAGATGCCGTATCTTCCGGGGACGGAGAAAAGGAGCAGAAACAGGGCGTACCAGAGGATGAATTTCTGCCTTCGGAGCAATTCCAGCGGCGGCAGTCCCCCTGCGGCTACGGCGATGAAAAGGATAACCGTGATGACTGCCAGTCCTGTCCAGCTTTGCAGAAATATCAGGGCAGTAAAGAGGCAGAGTCCGATGAGTTTAACCGCAGCCGGAATCCGGTAGAAAAAGCCCTTTCCCGGGCTGTAGCTGAACAGGGTTATGCCATCCATGTGAGATCCTCCACGCTTGTGTAGGCCTGCAAAGGATTCCGTATACCCCACTCTTCGAGGGGCTGAGAGAGTCCTTCCTTCGGAGCGCCATCGAAGACCAGTTTTCCCTGATGGAGTACCAGAAAACGGTTTCCCTGACCCAGAACCTTTTCCAGTTCATGGGTCAGGATGATGAGGGTTTTCCCCTCCCGTTTCAGCATCTCAATAATGGAACACACCTGTTGAACCCCCGGCCAGTCCAGGTTTGCGAAGGGTTCGTCAAAGATGATTAGTTCCGGGTTCATCGCAAGAACACCGGCGACTGCGAGACGCCGCTTTTCCCCGCCGGAGAGAAACCGCGCAGGGGATTCTTCCTTTCCGGCGAGCCCGGTTTTCTCAAGACAGGCGTCGGCCATGAGGCGGCGGTCAATCCGGGGGACTTTGAGGTTTTTCAGGCCGAATTCCACATCTTCCCGGCAGGTCTCTCCGAGGATCTGGGAATCCGCCTCCTGAAAGATGAGTCCCACCCTGCCGCTCGTTCCCTTTGCGCTTATGGGCTTTCCCTTGAGCAGAATAGTTCCCGCTGTGGGAGAGGTAAGTCCTGCAATGTGGGACATGAGCAGGCTCTTGCCGGAGCCGTTTGCGCCGCCCACAATGACACAGTCCCCTTCTCCCACGGTGAAGCTGATGTCCTCAAGTACCCGTCCCCTCACTGGGAAAGCCCTGGTCAGACCGGAAACGGTAAGAAGAGGGAGGGTTCGTGCAGACCCGACCTGACCAGGACCGGAATGTTCGTGATTCGGTTTTTGCATTGCTCAGCTGAACAGGTATCGAGCCATGATGGGCTTTAGTTTGATCCCCAGGGGAATCAGGATAACAACCTTTATCAGGTCTCCGGGCAGAAAGGGAATCATCCCTGCACTCAATGCTTTGGGGAAGGTTGCCTGCAGCACATTTTGCAGACGCAGGACGCCGGGAACATAGATGACCAAGAGTCCTGCAACGGCAGCGATACAGATCCGGTAGATGGGAGTCTTTTTTTCCGCCGACGGGGAGCCTGAGATAAGACCTGCAACGAGGGCTGCAAAGAAATACCCAATCAGGAAGCCCCCTGTGGGACCCAGCAGTATCGCTATGCCTCCGACTCCGCCGGAGAAAACAGGAAGCCCCAGAGCGCCGGCTATCAGGAAGATACCTGTTGCCGCCGCTCCCTGGATAGGTCCCAGCAGTATACCGCTGAGTACTACCAGCATATTCTGTAAGACGATGGGAACTCCTCCGGGCATGGGGATGGAGATAAAAGCTCCTGCGCAAATAAGCGCTGCAAACATAGCGGTAAAAACCGACCGCAGTAATAGTTTCTGCGATCCATTGTTTGTCTGCGGCACGCTACTTGTTTGCGGCCCGTTTTCTTCTTTCACAACTGATTCATTCATGGATTATACTCTCCTTCTGTGTATGTGTTTTGTGAATCCAATAGAGCATCTTGTAAAAAATTTTTGCAAGATGCTCAGCTCACATTTCATCCTGAAATAAAAACGATGCCGAACCGGGAGAAAAGCGTTTGAGTTCTCCCTGACTTTCGATAACTCCCCGGCCTCGGGAGTCGATGCCCATAAACCGTCCCCGGCCCATGATGGTATCCAGTGACGGCGTTTTTCCCGCATCGTCGTGTCCCGGGGGGATGATCACTACGGGACGGCCTCTGCCGTAGGCGAGATTGTTCCAGTGTCTGTGCAATTCTCTTTTGTGTTCCATCTGTATGGCTTCCGCCTGATCGAGGATAGCCGTGAGGGCTTCTCTTCGGGAAACGGGTTTTCCGTTGAGGGTCCCGCAGGAGGCAAATCGGTTACCGGGAAGGGTATTGTTGATATTCACCCCGATACCGGAGGATATCCAGGTGATCCTGTCCCCTTCAGCATGGAATTCGGTGAGTATCCCTGCGATCTTTCTTCCTTCTATATATACGTCATTCGGCCAGTGCAGTTCCGCCTTCATCCCGGTGAGCTCTGAGAGGGCTTTGCATACCGCCGTTTGAACAGCCATGGATATTATGGTGTAATCCGCTGCGGCGAGTGAGGGGCGGCTCAGCAGGGTAAAGAAGAGTCCTCCCCTGTCGGAATACCATCCCCTGCCGCTCCTGCCCCGGCCTTTGGTTTGGGTTTCTGCCACCGCAACGGCAGCCGTTATTCCCCGTTCCGCCAGATCCCGGGCTCTGTTCATGGTGCTGTCGGTGCTGTCCCAGTGAAAGAAGGATTTCTCCCGCTCCCCGAACTCCCAGGGGTAGAGAAAATCCTCCGGCTCTTCCTGCTGTTCCAGGATATACCCCTTATCGTCTCCGGCAATACGATACCCCGCCGTCCGGAGGGACTGCACTGCCTTCCATACGGCAACCCGTGAGATATGCAGTTCCGCCGCCATGGTCTCGCCCGACAGAGGAGCTTGAGTCTGCTCCCTGAGACTTTTGAGTATCCATGCCTTTGTCGATAGTTTTCTATCCCCTGATGGGATATGCAGCGTTGTGTCGTTAACCATGACATTGCACAGGTTAACGAATGAGAGAAAAAAAGTCAACAGGGAAAAGGGAGAAAGGAGAAAGGAGAAAGGAGAAGAGAGGAGGTTAAAATTCGCTTCTATTTGTGAAAATGAGAAGATTCTGAATTTGACTCCAAATTCTGATCATTTGACACCAAATTCTCTTTATTTAGCTCCAAATTCTGATCATTTGACGTCAAATTCTCTTCATTTGGCTCCAAATTCTGATCATTTGGTGTCAAACTCTCTTCATTTGGCTCCAAATTCTGATCATTTAGTGTCAAATTCTCTTCGTTTGGCTCCAAATTCTCTTTATTTTACCTGTACATAAGTACTGGCATTTGGAATGGTAGTTATTGGATGTGATAATGAAATAGCGAGGAACTTGAGACCCCTAACGAGTAATAGAACCATCAAGTCCCCCTACTTTCTCCTTTCTCTTTCATCTTTCCTCTTTTGCCTTACTCCACCTTAAACTTTGCAACTTCCTGCATAAGCATTTCAATATGTTCCCGGTTCTTGCTGGTTAATTCGTTAACCCGGTGAATTGCGGTGTTCATTTCGTTTGCCCCTTCTGCCATTTCATTCATGCCGCTTGCAATTTCCTGGGTTACCTGTTCGAGGTTTTTGCTCTCCCGAACAACCTCGGCGGAACCTTCCTGCATTTCCATAGAACCGGTTTTTACTTGTTGGGTGGTTTCGTTCAGTTGTCCCACCGACTCAAGAATAAGCTGACTGCCCTGCCCCTGTTCTTCCATGGCATTACGGATATTTTCTTCCTGATCCGAAACGGTTTTTACTCCCTGGTCAATAGCGCCGAACTTGGTAAGAACGTTATTTGTGGAGGCAGTAATTTTATCGATAGCGGTTTTTATCTTTTTAAGGACTGTGCTGATCGTTTTGGACTGAATACCGGAATCTTCGGCGAGTTTACGGATTTCATCGGCTACTACAGCAAACCCCTTTCCTGCTTCCCCGGCATGGGCGGCTTCAATGGCGGCGTTCATGGATAACAGATTGGTTTGGCTTGCAATGTTTTCCATTACGCCGTTTATTTCCAGCAAACCTTCTGACTCTTTGGCAATTTCCTGAATATCCACGGCAACTTCCTGCAAACCGTTGCGGCCGACTTCGGACGCATTGGAGAGGCTTTGTACATTATCCGCATTTCGTACCAAGGTTTGGGTAACGGACTGAATATTTGCCAGCATCTCTTCAATTGCCGAAGAAGATTGGGTCACATTTGCGGTTTGCTTTTCGATATGATCGCCGAGTTTATTGATATTGTCGGTTATCTGTTCCATAGTGGCGTTGGTTTGGGTGACACTGGCGCTTTGGTTCATGATCCGCATTTGAATGCTCTGAATATTTGCGGTAATCTGATTTACTGCCGCCGCAGTTTGGCTCATATTACCGGCAAGCTCTGTGCCTATGTCAAAAAGGGTTACCGACTGTCCTTTAATAATCCTTACCAGGTTTCGAATCTTTTCCAGGGTTTGATTAAAGTAGAGCGATAATTCCCCAATTTCGTCTTTTCCTTTAACAGTAATCCTGCGTGTGAGATCTCCTTCACCTTGCGCAATATCTTTGAGGGTTTCCGTTACTGTTTCAATCGGTTTGGTGGTAGCATGCAGGACAAAATAGGTAATGACCACTGCAATCACCAAGCATATGATGGCAAGAATGATAATGAATTCTGTCAACTGCGTTACCGGAGCCATTATGGTGTCATCTTCAAGTAAAACCATCACCGACCAGGTCATATCCGAGTTGCCGATTTTGAAGGGCTGCATGACAATTTCAACATTTGATTCCAGATAATAGGAGTAGGAACTGGCTTGATAGGGAATCCCTTGAGCAACTGCATTACTGGCTGTATCCAAATCATCACCAAACACTGTTTCTGCTTCGATAAGTATTTTACCGACTTGAGCAGGATCCAGGTGTCCCAAAATAAGGCCGTTACTGGCATACACGGTCAGCGCTGCAACGTCTTTGGTATTTGCGATGACATCTTGTACTGCTGCTTGAATTCCGCTGATTTCTATTAAAACCCCGACGCCTCCCACTGTTTGGTTGGACACAGGACTGATAATGGGAACCATCATCCGCACCAGGTATTGATCCTTTCCATTTACCAATTCATAAAAGGGCTGTTCGATTCGATCTTTCTTTGAATTGAGTCCGTTAAAATACGCCATAGAGTCGGCTACGTCCGTAGTAGTCCGGGAGGTTATTACCCCGGTCTCCCGAGTATAGGTTATGGCATACTGGCCTGTGGGAGTCGATCCTATTCGGTTTGTATAGACTGAATCCATTCCGTCTACAGCATTGGGCTTCCAAACGGTATATAAGTTCACAATGTTCGGTTCTGCAGCAATGGTTCCCCGCAGCATACTGTCAAACCGATCCCGCCGGGTTTCCACGGGAATCTGATTATAATCTGCCATAATGTTTGCTATGGTTCGGAGCATTCTCAGGATACTGTCTTCCCGGGCTTTCCAATATTCCGCCTGCTGAGAAGCAAGATTTTCGGCGCTTTTGATGCTTAAATCGAGACTGATATTACTGGCTTGATACAAGGACATGGACGCAATTCCGGTAACGACAACGGCAATAAGCGCAATTACGATTAAGCTCAACTTGAATTTAATCTTCATAGGTTCTCCTATTAGGGTATGTATTTAGTATAGGTCAAGGGGTTTTGCTTCGCAAATTCTGCTTTTTTATGTCTAAACAGTCAATTTTAGAGGATTTTTATACCCAAAAGTAAATTGTCGAAAATAAAAAAGGTTAGTATACTCCTCTATAAAGGAGAAAAATCATGACTCTTGATGAAAAACTTGCTATAGCTTGTAAAGCGGCAGCGTTGGATGATGCAGGAGATACAGAAGGAGCTTGTCGTCTTATTAGAACGGTTCCCATGCCTCCGTATCTGGCAAAGATAGCAAAAGAAAAAAGCGGTAAGGATTTTCTTTTGAATGGCGGTTGGAATTTATCAGAAGCGGAGGCTGAATTTGGAAATACGTGGCTTAGCGAGTA
>JAITWB010000188.1 GCA_031285525.1 Spirochaetaceae bacterium | reverse complement strand
TCCTTAACTGCTAAGGGCGACAATCGCCTGCCGGAAGAGGGTTGATTCCTTCTCCTGGGCGGTCAGTTCTGGGTCGAGGCTTGCGTCTATCTTCCGCACCGTATCTTCGGCTGCCTTTTTGTCAAAGCCCATCGACACGAGAGCCGTAACTATATCGTCCCATGGGGTGGGTTCCGGCGCGGCTCTGGTCTTCTCCTCAGAAAAGACGAGCTTCCCCTTGAGGGTGAGGAGCATCTTCTGGGCAGTCTTTTTGCCGATACCGGGAAGCTTCTCCAGCAGCCCCGTGTCTTCCCCTTCGAGTACCTGTGCGAGACGGCGGGCGTCTATATGGGAGAGAATCTTTATTGCCCCTTTGGGTCCGATTCCCTCTACTTTCATCAGATCCAGAAACACGGAACGCTCCTCCGCCGAGGAGAACCCGAAGAGTTTCATCTGATCCTCTCGATGGTACATCCAAACGAAGACCCGTCCCCGTTCGCCCACCAGGGGGAGCGCCTCCAGAGCTGAGTCGGGGACGGTGATATCCCATTCGATACCCCCGGTATCGAGATAGAGGTTTGATGGCATTCGGGCGGTTACGGTACCGGAAAGACTGTTGAACATGGGAAAAAGTATAGCACAAAAAGAAAAAGGAGGAAAGGTAAAAAAAGAGGAAAGAGGAAAGAGGAAAGAGAAGGGAATTGCGAACTTCCTTTCCAACATCCCGGAAGTCCCTCCCAATATTTTTTCTTTTCTACCTTCTACCTTCTACCTTTATCACTGTCTCTGCCAAACCGCCGGGATTTGTACTGTTTTGGTGGAAACTACCGCATCCCCCTGATACACAGGCTCGATGGTGGTTTTTTCGCCAAAGAGGGCTGAGTTATCACGGGAGAGCTGCATACGCCAGGAGATAGGAGGGGCTGTTTCTGCCGCTACCAGGGCTGTTACTCTGGAGAGCTCCGGGTAGAATCCGGCGTTTGAACGCCCTTGCTGGGTAGCGGTCATCACACCGTCCCGGATCGTCACACTGATATTCATGGATGTACCGTTAGTGAATATGACCACGCCCCTTCCTCCCCGAAGGATGACGATCTTCTCTATTCCTGCTTCTCCCTTCCAGTTGCCGGAAAGGATTTCGGGGGCGGTGATAGGTACGGTACCATAGGGGGCATTCGTGTTCTGGGCGGCGCCGTCCGGCGGAGCATCGATGGTGACGGTAAAGGGCGGGGCTGTTCCCTGTACTTCCGCCTTGAGAGAGTCGAAGAGGGAGAGTACCAGATTCCGGGATTCCAGCAGTATCCGGTAGTAGTTATCGTAGGTTTTTCCGGCTGTCTTGGTGACATTGAACCCTGCGGATCTGAGGTAGAGGGTGAAAACCCAGCCATTGTTTTCCTCTATATCCGCCCAGAAGAGGTAGCCGTTAAAGTCTGATGAAACCTGTTCTGCCGTGTAGGAGGTGTCCCGCTTGTCTATGAGCCGGTAGCCCTCCATCTCGGTTACATAGGAAAAGAGCAGATCCTGGGTGAGTTTTATCATCTCTTCATCCCCTGAAGAGGAGGTCACTGCATAGAATTCGACAGGAACACCGCCCTGTTGGGCGTAGCAGAAAGAGAATAATATGAAAAAGAGAAGCACTGCAGTCAATGTCTTTTTCTTCATATTCCTTTTATCCGTCAAGCTTTTTCCTGAATTCCCGCTGAATATCCCTATTCAAATCCCGGTCACGGATGTCCGCACGCTTGTCAAACATCTTTTTACCCTTGCATACTCCCAGGGTAACCTTTACCCTGCCGTTTTTCAGGTAAAAATCCAGCGGAATGAGGGTAAATCCCTTCTCTTCCACCTTCCGTTTGAGCCGCTTGATCTCCTCTTTGTGGAGCAGGAGCTTTTTGGGTCTGTCCGGGTCGTGGTTGAATATCGAAGAATAGACATATTCGGAGATATGCAGGTTTTTTACCCATACCTCATCCCGTATAATTTCGGCAAAACCATCGGGGAAGGCAAGACTTCCCTCTTTTACCGATTTTACTTCGGTGCCCTTGAGTTCGATGCCGCATTCAATAGTATCTTCTATACTATAGTTGAAGTGGGCTTTTCTGTTTTTCGCAATCAGTTTAGTGCCGACAGTACTCATTACCCTGTAGTATAGAAACACTGCCCGCCCTTGTCAATGATTGTTTTCCCGTGCTATCCTGTTGTCTATGGCGAAGAAGTGGTACAATTATTCATATATATCCCGCAAGGAGATACGGCACACTTTTTTTATTTTTTTTGTGTTTGTGAGCCTCCTTTGTATTCTGTCCTTTCTCATCGGAACCTTCCTTGTTCGGTCGGTACAGATAGGTTCTTCCAGCATGGATCCCGAACTGCTCGCCGGAGACTGCCTGTTTGTTACCCCGCTGCGCAGCAGCGGCTCTTTGCCTAAACAGGATAGCGGCCTGAACGGCTTTATTGAGCCTGTCCGAGGGGATCTGGTCTTTGTCGCCCCCCTGTATCCTGCCGGAGCAGGTTTTGCCGAAAAGCTGGCGGATATCGTAGCCGGTTTTTTTACCTTCCAGCGGGTATTCCCCTTTTCTGACAGCCCCCTCATGGGAGAATCCTCCAGCGTCCGCCGTCTCATCGGCTTACCCGGGGATACCATATATATGGATAAATTCGTCCTCTATATAAAGCCCTCGGGATCGTCCTATTTCCTGACCGAATTCGAAGTGACTGAAAACACCTATGACGTGCATATCACCGGTCTCCCGGAAAACTGGTCCGGGAATTCCGCCTTTTCAGGAACCATCGGAGAGATGGTATTGGGAGAAGATGAATACTTCCTCCTTGCCGACAACAGAACCGGCTCCATGGATTCCCGGCTCTGGGGCTCTGTCCCCGCTTCCCGGATCACCGGCAAGGTCTTTCTCCGGTACTGGCCGCCGAGCCGCTTTTCACCGCTGTAAATGGCTTGCACCTCATCTCTATACGTTCATATTCCTTTCTGCCTTTCCAGATGCGATTACTGTGATTTTTTTTCACTCCCGGCACATTCATTCTCAGAGAGCCTGACCAGCCTTTCAAAGCGGGTTGTGGATGCTCTCCTCCGGGAGGCCTCTTCTCGAAAGGAGTCCCTTCAGGATTCTTCGTCCGCCTCGTCCGCCCCCTGGCGTACCGTGTACATCGGCGGCGGAACCCCGAGCCTGCTCCCCCCACAGGAGATCTTTCGTCTGCTTGCAGTTCTATCCCCGGGTTCAGGGGAGGTCACCGTCGAAGCGAATCCCGGCGACATCAACGTCGAGTGGCTCGACGCAATACGTGCCGGCGGCGCAACCCGGCTCTCCCTTGGTGTACAATCCCTCGATGCACAGGTATTGAAGCAAAGCGGCAGACGTTCCAACTCTCCGCAGTCTTCTGCCCCCGGAGCGAACCCGAGGGACACAGCTCTCGCAGCTCTGTCCCTGATACGAAACCACTGGACAGGCGGTTTTTCTGCGGACATCATCGCAGGCCTTCCCGGAGAAACCCTCACAGGTTTTCTTGCCGGGCTGAAAGAACTCCTCTTCTTTAATCCGTCCCATATCTCGATGTACTCCCTTATCATCGGGGAACAAACCCCTCTGGGAAGGCGGTGCGCTTCGGACGCTGCCCTGGAACAGGAGCTGCTGGATTCAGGAGACGAACTCTGGCTTGCAGGTAGAGATTTCCTTGAGGACGCAGGCTTTGCTCAGTATGAGGTCTCTAATTTCGCCCTGAGGGACAGAGCCGGAACGGGAGCGCCCTCCATACAATCAAGGCAAAACCAGAGCGCCCACAACCTCGTCTACTGGGACATGGAATCCTGGCTCGGAATCGGACCAGGCGCGGTGGGAACCCTCTTTGACGGAGAAATGTCAGTCCGGTATACGAATACCAGGGACACAGCTGCATGGTTGGAGAACCCGCTCATCCCCCCCGAAACGGAATATATCGACCGGGAAACCCTCATCTTCGAATATATCATGATGGGACTGCGCAAGAGGGAGGGGATAAGCAGAAATGTGTTTTTCAGCCGCTTCGGGATTCCCCTGGAAGATGTTATCGGAGATGCCATTTCCCGCTGGAAAGAGAAGGGACTCGCTTTCGACAACGGTGAAACGGGTGGGTTAGACACAATGGGGCTGAACAGAGAGGGGTTGCTCTTTTTGAACCGATTTTTGGGGGAGATTTAGTACAACTGTGTAGCCGCGTCAAGACCAAGCGCTATGGACAGTGCCTGACCTAGTTCATATAGTTTTTCTTCAGACAGCATTCCAACATAATCTGTTAAACGTGATTTTAAAATACTTATAAGTTCATCACAACGAATCGCACTGTGATGTTTCAAACCTTCTTCAACACCTATAGGAACTTCTGTACTAAGACCTGAAACATTGGAATACACTGGTGCACATATTAAAGTTGAATAAGAGTTATCAATAAGTTCCTGTCTGGAAATAATAACATACACTCTTTGTTTTTTGGGGTCTGTACTCGAAGCCGAAGAAACTCGGTAGAGTTCACCTCTTTTCATAGTATATCCTGAAACTCAAGGTTTTCCAGCGCTTCTTCATTCAATTCTTTGCTCTTTGCGTTCAGTATTTCAATGTCATGTTGAACACGTTTTACCCTTTTTAATTCTTTTATATAGAAACTAACTGCATTTTCAATAAATTCAGAAATGGTACTATAACCATTAACCTGGGTTAATTCATTTAATAGAGTATTAGAAAGGCTTATAGATTTCTTTGTCTTTGTTACCATAGCCAAAACGTACTACTTTTATCCTACTGTGTCAACAAGAAGACTTGTCCTCTTACTCTGTTTTCTGTTACTGTTTGCGTATAAGACAATAACGGAGGTTATGAGGGATGCAAATCAAAAAAAGCATGATCAACAGGCAATTACGTCTTAGAGGAATTTTTTTAGGTTGGATATACAATCTCTTTCTCGCCAATGAAAAACGGATACAGAAAATACAAAAAATGCAGCGCCTGATGACCAACATACTAGAACTGAAAAAACAGAAGGGACTGGTAAGTGAAGAACGGTATATTGCCCGAAAAGACGGAACCTCACTTCGTGTCTGTGTCTATACGTCTCCGCAAACTCAGCCCGGCGCTGTCGGTGTATTGTGGATACACGGCGGCGGATATGCCATCGGCGTGCCTGAACTCGATATGCAGTATTATCAAAAACTGCTTCATACAACAAATTGTGTCATTATTTCTCCCGATTATACCTTGTCCCCCTCAAAACCCTATCCCGTCGCATTGGATGATTGCTATTCAGCCTTGCTCTGGATGAAGGAACACGCAAGCGAATTAGGCATACGGGATGATCAATTATTTGTTGCCGGTAACAGCGCAGGG
>JAITWB010000087.1 GCA_031285525.1 Spirochaetaceae bacterium | reverse complement strand
TCGCATAGTCTTCGGCAGGATACGAATAGATATGCTTGCCTGATGAGTCGAGGTAGTCCTCAAGGGAATTGAAAGTCACATTATAGTCCCCAATTCCGACGGCATCAAACTCACGTTTTTTGGAGTAACAAGGAGTAATGGCGGCGATCTTGCAACCCTCGTATTCACGGTAATACTTCCGTATCATCTTCATGGTGTGGACGATGGGACTGTCCGCAGGGGCAAGGAGAGGAATCAGTTCGGGACGGTAGATCTCTATAAACGATACCAGTGTGGGACAGGGCTGGGCTATTATGGACGGAGGATTCGCTTTTTTCTGGTACTCCAGGTAGGATTTGACTGTAAGCTCTGCGCCGAAGCTGGCGTCAAAGACAGCCCGCACCCCAAGGCTTTTGAGCAATCCATTCAATTCCAGGTACTTCCCCTCAAAGGAAGCCGCCGCCGCCGGAGCGACTACTGCGACTATCTGCGCTCCCGCTGCAAGATCCGCCATGAATAACTTGAAGTCATCGATTCCTCTGCGGGCGCCGTGGGAGCAGGCGGAAATACACTCTCCGCAGCCGATACAAAGGTTGCTGTTCAGTTTGACATAGCTTCCTGCTCCATCGTTGCACATCTTTGCGGGGCAAGCCATGATACATCTGTGGCAGTTTACGCACTTTTCTTCAATAACCTCGATAATCGGTCTTAAGGCATCAGAACTCATAGTTTGTCCTCCTATTTGGACTAATCAGCTCTGAATTTGCACTGTTACGTACACTTCAAGGCATATAGAATAATACCACGACAGGTATATTTTTACAATAAAATAATAACAAAAAGCAGATGGTAATTATCACAGAAGGACGATATGATTTACTTATAACGAAGGTGCGGAGGTATTTATGGCTCATTTTGAATGTAAGGTTATGCAGATTGATTCGGTAGAGAATCACACCAATGCTGATAAACTTACGATTAACAAGCTTGCAGGGTTTACCTGCATATCCAATAAACGGGAAGACGGTTCATGGCGGTACCAGAAGGGGGATCTGGTGGTGTATATCCCCGAAAACGCCCTGCTCCCCGAATGGCTTTTAAAGCTCATGAACTTTTGGAGCGAAGAAAAGCAGATGGGGATGCTTTCCGGTAAGCAGGGCAACAGGGTCAGACCCTTACGCCTGAGGGGGATATACTCAGAAGGACTGATACTGCCCCTGCTCGAAAATAAAACCCTGATACATACTGAAACAGGGAAAGCGCTGCAGGTCGCAGAGGGTGACGAGGTGTCAGCCTTTTTAGGCATAACCAAGTACGAAGCCCCGATTCCCATCCATTTAGCCGGAGACGTATATAGTCTGGGTCCCGGAAACTTCGTCGATTACGATCTGGAGGCGATACAAAAGTATCCCGATGTGTTTGAAACCGGCGAAGAAGTCGAATTCACTGAAAAGCTCCATGGCACTCAGGTGAGAATAGCCTGTACCTTTGGAGAAATCACCTACCCGGATGCCTTTGGCGCCCGCAAGGATATTCATATCTCCTCCAAAGGCATGGGCGAGTCGGGTCTGTTCTTCAGGAATGCAGAAGCGAACTCAAACAACTGTTACGTCAAGGCATTTCAGATGAGCGGCATCGAAGAACGGCTTGCCTCTCTGAAGGATTCGGATGCAATACTCCAGGAAGGGAAACAGATACTCTTCTACGGCGAAATCGTCGGTGTACAGGATCTCAAATACGGCTTGAGCAAGGGCGCTGTGTCTTTACGAATATTCGATATATTCATAGGAGAGAAGCATACGGGCCGTTTCCTCAACTACCTGCAATGCAAAGAGCTCTGTGAAACATTAGGGCTGGAACGGGTTCCCTCCCTGTACACCGGTCCCTACTCAGCAGAAAAGGTACAGGAATACACTTCCGGCAACACCTGCTTTGCAGAAAACCTCAAACAGATACGGGAAGGCATCGTCATACGCCCCTTAAATGAACGCTCTATTCTGAATCTCGGCAGAGCAATCCTTAAATCAGTCTCGGAAGACTACAAACTGAGGAAAGGGGAGACGACGGAATGGAATTAAAATAGAAATGAGAAGGGAGAAAAGGGTGTCCGGGATATTTTAAGGGTAGGTCCACTTTCCTCTTTTCTCCTTTCTCTCTGCTCTTTTGTAAGTGAAAGACCACTATTGAAGTCATGCCAGAATAGAGCTATACTACAACGGTATGTTGAAAGAGGAGAACTTCAATTGTTACAGGAATTAGGAATACAAAACTTCAAAGGCTGGAAGGATACCGGTACTATCAAAATGGCTCCGATAACACTCTTTTTTGGAGCTAACAGTTCCGGAAAATCGAGTATCGGACAACTCCTGATGCTGTTGAAGCAGACAATTGAATCCCCCGACAGAAAGGCGGTTTTTTATCCAGGCGGAAAGAATTCCGCCGTCCAACTTGGATCGTATCAAGAGATGGTATATCATCGTAATCCTGAAAACAATATTGCATTCAATTATAGATGGACTCTGCCGACCCCTTTGCATATTGTAGATCCGGTTACGGATACCAAAGAACCTGCGAGTAAAAAGTCTTTCTCGGGTAATCAGTTGCATTTTGAATCCGAAGTCACCTTTGCTGAAAAGGTGTTACAGGTTAAGCAGTTCCGATATCGTTTATATAATGACAGGAAGAGCCAAGAATTATCTGTTAATTATGAAAGACACAAAATAGAAGGTAAGTATCAGTATCAGGTATCTTCTGAGGAATATAAGCTGATAAGAAAACAGATGCGTGCATGGGCTTTGAAAGAAACAGTCCGGTTTTATGGATTCCCTGATGAAGTAGTCGCTTACTATCAGAATGCCGAATTTGTTCAGGAGTTGGCTCTTGAACAGGAAAAATTGTTTCAATCAATGCATTATCTGGGACCTCTACGAACCAAAACTGACAGATTATACACATGGGGAGGAATAACCCCTGAAAGCGTCGGCTTCTCGGGAGAAAATACAGTTGCGGCGATTCTGGCTGCCAGGAATCGAAAGATAAGTCTCAAGACACGAACATCATATAAACCGCTTGAGGAGATACTAGCGAAAAAACTCAATGAAATGGGTCTGATAGAAGATTTCAAGGTAAATCAGCTATCTGATCAACGGCAAGAGTACGAGGTAAAGATTAAAACAAAGGGTTCCTCAGACTGGGTCGATCTTCCTGATGTCGGGTTTGGTATTTCCCAGCTCCTACCTGTTCTGGTACAGTGTTTTTACGCACCGGCAAACTCCATCATCATCATGGAGCAGCCGGAAATTCACCTTCATCCCAGCGCTCAATCGGCTTTGGCGGATGTCATGATCGATGTGATTAACTCAAAGGAAAACGGCGCTGACAGGAATATTCAGTTAATAATTGAAACCCATTCCGAGCATTTTTTACAGCGTTTACAGAGGCGAATAGCCGAAGATGCGGTTTCACAGGATAAGATAGCGGCATATTTTGCAGATTCGACAAAAAATCCGGCAACACTTGAATCATTACAAATAGATGAATCAGGAAATATACAAAACTGGCCAGAAAACTTTTTTGGCGATCAGATGGGGGATATCACAGAACAGGCAAAGGCTGCAATTGAAAAAAGGCGAAAACAAAGCAGAAATGGGAGTACCTCAGAACAATGAAAAATGGATTATATGTTATAGATACAAATGTTCTTGTCACGGCAAATAAATCTCGTACCATGAAAAATGAGCCGAAAGAGTTACATGATTGCATTCGTACTTGTGTTGATGTCCTTGACTCTGTGAAACAAACAAAACAGGTTGTACTTGATTTTGATGACGAAATTTTCATTGAATATATAAACAATCTTTCACTCAGCGGACAGCCCGGACAAGGGGATGCTTTTATTAAGTGGTTACATCAAAATCGCTGGTCATTTCCCGACTCACAACGAGTCAAAATAACAAAGGCAGGGGATTCATATACAGAATTCTCCGATCATCCTGATTTAGCTGATTTTGATATATCTGATCGCAAATTTGTTGCTACAGCAAACGCTCATGATGAAAAACCGCCCATTCTTCAGGCAACAGATTCAAAATGGTGGGGATGGAAGGATGCACTGGAAGAATCAGGCATCTCTGTACAATTCTTGTGTCCAAAATACATACAGACAAAATATGAGAAAAAAATGGTAACAGGCGAGTAATTATCAAAGAAACAGT
>JAITWB010000076.1 GCA_031285525.1 Spirochaetaceae bacterium | reverse complement strand
CCGGCTCTGATTCTATAGAAGAAAACAAATCAAGCTCTCCGTTTTCCGGAGCGTTTTTCCCCTTTGCCGACAAAGAGATCTCTCCCTGCAAGGATATTCCCGGCGAATAGGTTTGAGCTATCTTCGGCACCCCTGCCCTAAACAGCAGTCTGGCAGCGGCATCGTAGTCAGGGGAATTAAGAGTAAAATGTTCGATATTCGTATCTACCGGGACTTCGGTAAAGAGGGTAACCAGCTGTCGTGAAAGATAGGCTGAATCCCGTCCTTCAACGATTTTCTTGCCCATAGCGCCGGGTATCTCATCGGCATGCTGATAGATGCCGTCCAAGCTGCCGTATTGCCCCAGAAGCTTGCAGGCGGTCTTCTCGCCGACTCCCTTCACTCCGGGAATATTATCCGACGCATCCCCGGTAAGGGAGAGCAGATCCAGCATCAGCGCTGGCGGAACTCCCCATTCGGCTGTAACTCCTTCGGCATCTACCGTCTCCCAGCCACCGCTCTTATCGGGGCGCATAATAAAGGAGGTACCGTCAACGAGCTGCATCAAGTCCTTGTCTCCGGAGAGTATGCGGATGCCGTGCCCCTGTTTACGGCACGCCGCAGCGAGGGTGGCGATAACGTCATCCGCCTCGTATCCGTCCTGCCGCAGTATGGGAATTCCCAGAACCGTCAATATCTCCTCGATAACCGGTATCTGAGCATAGAGATCCTCCGGGGTCTTCATCCGCTGCGCCTTGTATGCAGGATACATCTCGTGCCGAAAGGTGGGCTTACGGGAATCAAAGGCAGCGGCAATATACCGAGGTTGGTGATTTTTCAGTATCGAATGAAATACCCGAAAAAAGCCGAATACAGCGGAAACATTGTCTCCGCTTGCATTTACCAAGGGTTTATTGATAAATGCATAGTAGGCGCGATAAATGAGTCCATAGGAATCCAGGACATAAAGGTCAGTGTTATCCATTAATATCTATTATACCTGCGGAATGGGATGTTGTGGAATAGACGCTGCTGCGTTTTGCATAGGGATTTCGCATGGCAGGAATCTGCTGCCTCAGGGCGGTCATACGGAAGGAAAGAAGCTCTCTGTTTTTACGGTTCTGCTCCATAACCTTCGCCTGTATCCGGGTAAGCTCTTTTTTCATCTCCGGCAGCCGCCCTTGCGCCTCAGGATAAGCGGAACGGTACATCGCCTCCATCGGATCTATCGCCTTCTGAACGGTATAGATATTCGAAACGATCCGCTCCTCCAGCTCTGTATACGCAGTCATCGCTTCCACATCGCCGGAATCGATAGCCTGCTGCTGCAATTCCAGGGCAGTAAGGTACTCCCGGAATTTGGTGCGCTGCTGCTCGATAAGCGCCTTAAACCTCTTGAGAATGGCTACCCGTTCAGCGACTTCCGAGGAACTCAGTTCTTCAGGACTCAACTGTTGCTGTACTGCCATAGGCTTAGCCCGTAATATTGAGACCGGCAGGCATACTCATCTGCGCCTGCACCGGGGTTGAATTGACCACTTCGTGCCAGGTCAGCCTGAGCTGATCCATCAGATCCCGCACAGAGGCAATCTTTCCCCTGTCCTTGCTGATATTTCCCTCCAGCAGTTCATGATTAAAGTACACATAAAGCGAAAACAGGTTGCGGGCTATCTCTCCCCCTGCTTCCATATCGAGGGAAGCCATCAGCTCAGTGATGATCTCCTGAGTTTTCAGAATATTCTGGTTAGCAAGCTCAATCTTATGGGGATCCGCCTTCAAATCCGAATCGAACCACGAAACAGCCATACCGAGCTGCTTCACCGCTTCGTCATACAGCATGATAATCAGCTTCCCCTGACTGGCGGTCTTAACCCCCGTCTCCCGGTAAGCGCTTAAAACTTGACTATATCCCATTCGTTTCCCTCCCTCAAAGCTTCGGGTACTAAACCCAATAGTCGAAGACCTGTAGTCACAGACTTAGAGTCAAAGACTCACCTTCTCCCTTTGTTTATCGGGAACTATCACAGAAAGTTTAGCAAAAAAGTGCAGAAATAGCGAGTCTTTTTTTAGAAATCTTCGGGATCGCTCCCGGCCGTTTCATTTAGAAAAAGGCAATAAAAAAGACCGGAGAACAACTCTCCGGTCTTTTCATATCAAACGGAATCGCTATTAATACATTCCGCCCATGTCACCCATTCCGCCGCCGGCAGGCATCGCGGGAGGGTTTTTCTCGGGAAGATCGGTGATAGCGCATTCGGTGGTCAGCATGAGACCAGCGATAGATGCGGCGTTCTGGAGTGCAGAACGGGTAACCTTTGCAGGGTCGGTAATACCGGCCTTTATCATGTCCACCCACTCCATCTTCGCAGCGTCAAAACCGATGCCCTTCTTCTCGTTCTTTGCCTTATCGGCAACAACAGCGCCGTCAACACCTGCGTTCTCTGCGATCTGGCGGATTGGCTCCTCAAGGGCGCGTTTCACGATCTTGAAGCCCATTTTGGCATCGTCAGAAAGGTTTGCATCTTCCACTTTATCGAGGGCAGCAGCAGCCTGAATCAGTGCAACACCGCCTCCCGCTACGATACCCTCTTCGAGAGCCGCGCGAGTAGCGGAGAGCGCATCTTCAACTCTATGCTTCTTCTCTTTCATCTCCACTTCGGTAGCGGCTCCGATATTGATAACCGCAACACCGCCTGCGAGCTTTGCAAGGCGCTCCTTGAGCTTCTCCTTATCGTAGTCGCTGGTGGATTCCTCGATCTGTCCCTTGAGCTGGGCAACCCGATCCTTGATCTCGTTAGCTTTTCCGGCTCCGTCGATGATGGTGGTGTTGTCCTTGTCGATCTTCACGCTCTTGGCCCGGCCGAGCTGGCTGATGTCAGTGTTTTCCAGCTTGAGCCCCAGCTCTTCGCTGATAACTTCTCCGCCGGTGAGGATGGCGATATCCTCAAGCATTGCCTTGCGGCGGTCACCGAATCCGGGAGCCTTCACTGCACAGGTCTTGAGAGTTCCCCGCAGGTTGTTCACCACCAGGGTCGCCAGCGCTTCGCCGTCCAAATCCTCGGCGATGATCAAAAGCTGCTTGCCGCTCTGGGCGATCTTCTCCAAAAGGGGAAGGAGATCCTTCATGTTGGAAATCTTCTTGTCGTGGATCAGGATATAGGGATCGGTGAATACGGTCTCCATTCTATCCCGGTCGGTGACGAAGTAGGAGGAGATATATCCCCGGTCAAACTGCATACCTTCGACGAAATCGGTGGTGGTATCCATGGTCTTGGATTCCTCAACAGTGATAACACCGTCTTTTCCGACCTTTTCGATAGCTTCAGCAAGGATTTTTCCGATTTCTTCGTCGTTATTCGCAGAAACAGAAGCAACGTGGGAAACCTCATCGGAACCCTTGATAGCCTTGGCGCTCTTCTT
>JAITWB010000051.1 GCA_031285525.1 Spirochaetaceae bacterium | reverse complement strand
CAAAACGGCACCGGCTCGCCAGGGCTTCTATGTCGGCAAAGGATTGACAGAGGTCCGCCGTTTCCAGCCCCAATTCCCGCATACCGGGAGTATCGATCACGAGACCTCCACCGGGCAGCAGGATCAAATCCCGCCGGCTTGTTGTGTGGCGGCCCTTTTCGTACACCCCCAGCTCCCGGGTATCGGCGATTTCACGCCCCGCAAGGCGGTTTATCAGGGTTGACTTGCCCACACCGGAAGACCCGGTAAAGGCTATCGTTTTCCCCGGCACCACATAGGAGTACAATTGCTCCCAGGAACCTTCGATCCGGTCTGAAACAGCGATAACATCAGCCCCTACTGCAATCAAAGCGGTCTCCTCCAGCAACCCGGCGATATCCGCTGCCAAGTCCGCTTTGGTTAAAACCACCACCGGCAAAGCACCGCTCTCCCAGGCGATGGACAGATACCGCTCCAGCCGCCGCAGGTTGTAGTCGTAATTCACCGCCATACAGATACAGATGGTATCGATATTGGCGGCGATAACCTGAGCGCCCTTCTCCTGCCCCGGCGCCTTCCGCATGAAAACGCTCTTGCGGGGAAGCACTCGATGAATAATTCCGTTTCCACCTGAATCGTTTAAGCGATCAAGCATCACAAAATCCCCTACAGCAGGGTACAGAGCCGCAGCAGAGGACTCATCCGCCGCGGCTTCCGCCGCCTGGTAGCGGTATTTCCCCGAAACCTCGGCAAGCAACTCGCCTTCACTGGTCACGGCGGTGTACAGCTTCTTATGACCGGAAATAATCCTTCCGATATATAATTCAGGATAGAGAAGAGCTTCCCGTACAAAAAACTCCTGACTTCCATACAGAGTGAGTAAATCTGACATTTCAATCCTCCGGAATAGTGTAACAATCTAACTTCCGGGAGGCAGGAGAGGGATAACGTCCCATTCTCCCCGCTGAAAGCTTACCTTCGGTATTCTTACCGAGAGATAACCTCCCGGCGGGACACAATCTCCGTATATCTGCTTCTATTCATCATAAAAAACTCCTTGTCATAGTAACTTTTATTATAGTGCGATAATCTTATTTCTCACTAATGATTGTAAGGCACTATCCGCACGTCTTATAAACCCACTAGCATCTGTTGGCGAACGCATAAAACGAAATTCAATAACCCGCAAAGGAATCTTTTCATTTTTTCGGCAAACCTTCACACGCTGTATACATTCTTGATTATGCCCTTTTTTACACTTTTCAGGTGTACTTTCACATATTTCCTTTCCATCATCATAAATACCACGACGAGGGCATCCCACCACATCTAACCACTGACATTCCAAGGATCCATTACCCTTTAATGCTTCTATAACCACTCTTGCTGAATACACTATGCCGCCATCCTAATTGGCGTATACCCAATCTCAGGTTTTAACAAAACCTTACTCAAATCTTTTTTTATCTCCAACGATTCTCTGTTTTCTTCAAGTCGTTCAACTCTCTTTTCCAATTGCTTTATCCACTTCTTAAGTGTCTCAGTCTCATCAGTTGATATACCTAACTTTGATAAGTATATTTGGACTTTGTGATAGGCCTCCCATAAGTCTGTTCCTTGGTGAGTACTTTCAGATAGCAATTCTCCAAATCTTACCCATGCCATATCTGCATATTCGAGGTTAGAGAAGATTTCCTGAAGGAAGAAATTAACACTTCTATGCATATCAAGGATAGCCTTCTCCTCTGTTTTACCATAACCATCTATTTGTAGATGGATACAAGTAGAAATATAACTATCGTCCGTCTCTTTTATGACAAGAAACGAAAGCGCTGGAATAATAAAGTTGAAATCCGTTGACTTAGGAATCTTAAGTTTCCCTATGCCCAAAACTTTTCCACGAATAGTTTCTATTAATTCTTCCATTATATTCCTTCCCTGATGTCTTCCAGTTCCGCAGAGACAGAACGGATAACCTCTTCGACAGCTTCCTTGTTCAGTCCCCCGATCTTGCAGGTACAGCGGCGCCGGGAAAGGTCATCCCCCTCGGCGGTCACAAGGGCTACGATGTTTCCGCCCTTGTCCGCTATGGCCTGGGTCACCTTCGCCAGTTCCCCGGGGCGTTCGCTCAGGGAGAAGGTTATCCGTACACCGGGATGGCGGGCGCCGAACATATCGACGAAGACCCGAAAGAGGTCGCTTTCCGTGATTATACCCACAAGGAGGGAATTCTTCATCACCGGAAGACAGCCCACATCCTTATCCGCCATGATACGGGCGGCTTCTTCGACCACCTCGTTCTCATCCACGGTGATCACGTTCCGAGCCATCACCTTTTCCACCTTCAGTTTTGAAAGGAGGTAGCTGATCTCGTACATATCCAGAGTCGTTGCAGGGGAAGGTCCGGCTTTCTTGAGATCCTTCTTCGTCACGATCCCTACCAGCTTGTCGTTTTTATCGAGCACTGGAAGATGCCCAATCCGCTCCTTATCCATAAGAGCCCTGGCATCGCTCACCGACATATCGGGATGCACATATATAGGATTCCTGGTCATTACACGGCTTATAATCATAGTCAACCTCCCCAAAACGTATTGTAGCGTTTACCCAGTATACAACAAATCAGGAAAATACACAAATACAATATTGGAGTTCGATGGGAGGATGCGCCACGTGAGCCCCTTATGCTAAAACGCAAGCAGTTTCAGGATATCCGCTTTGGTAACAGCCTTGTTCATCAGAGCGGACACCTCCCCCTGATGCTCCCGGGAACCGTAGAGAATCGCCCCTTTCAGGATGTCCTCCCCCGCTTCATTCCGCTCTGTCACATAACTCTCATACCGCACCTGATCCCCCTCCCCGGCTGTGTGGGAGTGAGCGGTATACAAGCCGGAAGCCTTTTCTTCCGCAGAAAGTACCGCCTTTCCGATGCTCTGCACGCTTACGCCTGCAACCTTGAGAGCCGTTTTTGGTACAGTCTGCACATACCGCTTTGACTGCTCAGGTTTTTCAGGAGCAAAGGCAAAGACTGAATTGAGGTATTCCCAGGCGGAATCCGCCGCTACGGCTGCCTGCTCCAGAGCTGCAGGAATAATTCCCCAGACAATGCCTCCGAATTCGGCGCAGTCCCCTACCGCAAAGATCGCCGGGTCCGAGGTTGCCATCCGGTCATCGGTGAGGATTCCCCGGTTTACGCCGAGACCGCATCTCGATGCCAGAGAGGTATTCGAACGTACCCCCATTGAAAGCACCGCCGCCTGTGCAGGAAAGGAACGCCCGTCCTTGAGAACAAGACCGGAAACATGGTCATTGTCGAGGGTAAAGGCCTGAACAGACGCTCCGGTCACCACTTCAATCCCCATTGCAATAAGCCGCTTGACGAGAAGGGCTGCGGCATCCTCATCCAGCTGCCGGGGGAGAAGCCAGGGGGCGATCTCAAATACCCGTACCAGGGCGCTTCCGGCATCCTTCATGGCATGAGCCGCTTCAAGCCCCAACAGTCCGCCGCCGATAACAGCGCTCTCTCCGGGATGCCCGTGGACATACTCCTTTATCGCCTGGGCTTCCGCCAGGGTTCTGAGGGTAAAAATCCCCTCACCGCTGTTCCCCTCGATGGGAAACCTGTTGGGCGACGCTCCCACAGCGAATATGAGGACATCGTAGTCCGCCGTCTCCCCATTATCAAGGAGTATCTGCTTTTTCTCCCGATCCAC
>JAITWB010000125.1 GCA_031285525.1 Spirochaetaceae bacterium | reverse complement strand
ATCCTGGAAAACACCAATCGCAACACCAGCATCCACGCATCGGGCATCGTCATTGGGCAGCACGAACTCACCGAATACGTCCCCCTCTACAAAGATCAGAAAACCGGAAAGACCGCCACCCAGTTTACCATGGACCTCATCGAAGACTGCGGCCTGGTCAAGATGGACTTCCTGGGACTCAAAACCCTCACCCTGATCAAATACGCCCAAAACCTCATCCGCAAGCGGAAGGGAGGAGAATTCGCCCACTTCGATGCGGAACAGGTAAGCGAAACCGACCCCGCTACCTACGCCATGCTCGGCGAAGGAAAGAGCGCCGCAGTATTCCAGTT
This sequence comes from Spirochaetaceae bacterium, assembly GCA_031285525.1. Next base: position 9,936 of record JAITWB010000125.1, on the reverse strand, counting down.
TGAAAGCCAGGGAATGCAGAACATCCTCAAACGGGCGAAACCGGGGAAGATCGAAGACCTCATAGCATTGAACGCCCTCTACCGTCCCGGTCCCATGGCGTTCATCGATCAGTTCATCGAGTCGAAATTCGACAATTCAAAAATAAGCTACCCCGATCCCTGTCTCAAAGACATACTTGAAGAAACTTACGGTGTTATCGTCTATCAGGAACAGGTTATGCAGGTCGCCCAGCGCATCGCCGGATACAGCCTGGGACAGGCGGACTTGCTGCGCCGCGCCATGGGTAAGAAGAAAGTCGAAGTCATGATCGAGGAAAAAGACAAATTCATCAAAGGCGCCGTAGAACGGGGCTTTGCCGCCGCCGATGCGGACCGCATTTTCGAAATCCTGATCCCCTTTGCAGGCTACGGCTTCAACAAGAGCCACGCCGCGGCCTACTCCATCGTCGCCTACCGCACCGCCTTCCTCAAGGCAAACTTCCCTGCTGAATTTATCGCAGCCAACCTTACCAACGAAATCTCCAGCGTTGACAAGCTCCCGGAATACATCGCCGAAGGCAGAAAGATGGGTATCCCCATCGATCCTCCGGACATCAACCGCTCGGACAAGCTCTTCGACGTTGTCGATGGCAGAATCGTCTACGGACTCATGGGAATAAAGGGTCTCGGAGAAGCCGCCGCCGATGAGATCGTAAACCAGCGGAACGCCAAGGGTTCCTATACCAGTTTCATGAATTTCCTCGACCGGGTAGAACTGCGGACGGTAAACAAGAAAGCCCTGGAAGTACTCATTCAGACAGGAAGCTTCGATAAATTGGGACAATTCCGCTCAACCCTTATCAACAACCTCGAACGCGCGGTGGAGTACGCGCAGCACAAAAAAGAGGGCGCCATGTTCGGTCAGGTGAGCCTCTTTGAGGACGTAGGAGAAGAGGAATTCGCCGAATTCCGGTTTGAAGAAGCGCCAGATTGGGCGGGTTCAGAAAAACTCCGTATCGAAAAGGAACTCATCGGTTTTTACATCTCCGGTCACCCGTTAGACAATTACCGAACCGCCTGCGAACGCTCATCCACCATAGACCTGCGGTACCCCGAACGGGCGCAGAAGGAAAAACCCTACACAATAGTGGGAATGATAAAAGCCCTGCGTCCCTTCGTTACCAAAAAAGGAAAGGCCATGGCCTTCGGTTCTATCGAAGATTTTAACGGCTCCATCGATCTGGTCTTCTTTCCCGACCTCTGGGAGAAACAGCGGGACAACATAAAGGACGATTCCGTGTGGGGACTCACCGGAAAAATCGACACATCCCGGGAAACCCCCAGCTTTATCGTCGATGCGCTCATCAACCCCGATGAATTACAGGAGAAGTCCATCAAGGAAATCCACATCCGAATGCTTCCCGGCTTCACCGAAGAGCGGGACTTGAGCCGTCTCCGTGATATGTTGTTTGAATCTTCGGGCAATTGCAGCGTCTTTTTTCACATAGACACCGCACAGGGGGATAAAACCATAAAGGCGAACCACCAGATGACCGTATCCTCATCGGAGGACCTCATCGAGAACATCTCCGGGGTGTCTGTGGTGGAGAGTGTCTGGAGGGAATGAGGGTTGTGTTATTTGTTAAAAGGGTGTAAAATTTGTTTAATAGAGTGCATTTGGAAGGAATGAAAGTGAGAAAACTTAAAATCTATTTGGATACATCTGTAATAAGCTATCTTCATCAGTTGGATGCACCGGACAAAATGAATGACACCTTAGCTCTCTGGGAAGAAATAAAAGCAGGTGAATATCAAGCGGTAATATCCGAAGTGACAACAAAAGAACTGATGAACTGTGCCGAACCTAAGCGTTCCATAATGGTTGATTATCTTAGCGAAGCAGATTTGGAAGTTTTTGCTATCAATAAGGAAACTGATGATTTGGCACAGGAAATAATTCGCCATGGGATTTTAACGCCTAAAAGTATTGATGACAGTACCCATATTGCATCCGCAATTATAAACAACTGCGATATTATTGTTTCCTGGAACTTCAAGCACTTGGTAAATATCAAAACAATTAACGGGGTACGTGCAATAATTCTATCTAACCATTACAAATCAATTGATATTTACTCACCAACAATGCTCTTAAAAGGAGATGACTAATATGAATAAACCAGAAATCAGCCCTGATTTTACGGTAGAGGATATTCACAAAATCAGAGAATATCATTATGAACTCACAAAAGATATGTCCTTTGAAGAAAGGACTGTATTCTATCATGAAGGGGCACAAGAATTTCAGAAATATGTCGTAGAACGGAAGTTGAAAAACCATAAAGGCTAACAACTACAAGTTATTGTGAAAAAGGAGATTCAAAATGGCAGTAAATACAGACGGTACCTTGGTCGTTATCCGAACGATAAAACAAGCTGAAGAATTGTTTAAATATAATATTATAGATATCGGGGATAACGATCTCCCATATGATATACCTTTTTAGGTAAACTATTCAGGAATAACGAAATGTTCTAGCGATAAAATGACCGGAATCGAGAAAAGAACCACCAGATAACCGTTGCATCATCTGGATAATTCTCATCTAAAGCCTTTGTAGGAAGGGGTGGGAATTAAAAAATATTCATTTTGACATTTTCTTGATAATATCTTTGGCCGTATACTCATTTACATCAGGGTGTCTTGGTACCTGAGTATATTCATGAGTTCGAGGATTCTCATAAATATCATGTTTTTTCCCATGTCGAACAAAAACAGCCCCAGATGCAGCTATTTTTTCAAGTACTTTCTCTCTTTTCATACCGGTATGAGAACCCTCCCGGTTTTACGAATCATGGCGAGATGTTTTTCTTCTTCCTGCCTTATTTCGTACACATCGATGAGAGCCTCCTCCAATTCTGATAACGAGTATCCCTGTGTAGAATCTTCCGGATAACTATTCAGAAAGCCTACAAAAAAGTCTCCGTCCTGCCAATACGTATATTCCAATTCCATGACGTACCTCTTACTGTTACAGTATAACAAAGTTTTGCCCTTTTGTAAGGGACTTTTTCATTATTGCCTTTATAAATAAGATGGTAAAAAATGACCCTAAAAAGGTATTAGTCAAAATATATCAGGTTATAACCTAATAAAAATACAAAACAATTGATTTTACTCGGTTATAACCGAGTAAATCGTTGACAAGTCTACCCTTGAGCAGTACAATCTGAGTAGTATGAATGAAAAAGACTGTTATTTTGACCGAAAACTCTACACGGAGCAGTTACAGGGTTTCATAAACAAGCCTGTAATCAAGGTTATTACTGGAATTCGGCGCTGCGGAAAGTCCGCCCTGCTGGAGTTATTTCAAAAGGATATACTGCACTATACAGACAAAAAACACATTATCAGCATTAATTTTGAAGATACCCAATTCGATACATTGACGAACTATACAGAACTGGACGGCTATATCCGTTCGCTTATGACGGACGACAACAGGTATTATATTTTTCTGGACGAGATACAGGCGGTAGAGCAATGGGAAAGATGCGTTAACTCTTTACGGCTCAAAAATACGGATATCTACATAACCGGATCCAATTCGGACCTTTTATCTTCGGAACTGGCTACGCTGCTCTCCGGCAGATATGTCGAATTCTGTCTCCATACGCTTTCCTTTTCAGAGTTCATTGATTTTCGTAAAAAAAGCGGTCTTGGCTCTGATAGAATTGACGATGAACTGGAAGCCTATATCAAAACAGGGGGCTTCCCTATTCTGAGCACCACTGAATTGACCCCCTATTCCGCAAGAAAAATCGTTATCGATATACAGAACTCTGTGGTTTTACGGGATGTGATAGAACGGAACAATATACGCAATGTACAGCTTCTGCAAAAAATAATAGCCTTTATGTACGACAATATCGGTAATATAACATCGGTAAAAAAAATATCCGATTTTCTCAAAAGCCAAAAAAGAACCGCAGATTTTGAGACAGTATATAATTATCTGCACTATCTTGAAAACGCTCTTATCATATATAAAGCCCCCCGTTATGACGTAAAGGGGAAAAAACTCCTGGAATCCTATGAAAAATATTACCTCGCCGACCACTCGCTGCAATATACTGTAAGGGAATTCAACCTCTCCAACATTTCCGGTATATTGGAAAACATTGTATACATGGAACTCAGGCGGCGGGGGTATACGGTAAGCGTCGGCAGGATTGGCGGCGATAAATCAGGCGAGCGGGAAATCGATTTTATCGCTGAAAATCCAAAGGGTAAGGTGTATATACAGGTCTGTTATCTGCTTGCAAGCGAAGAAACGATTGAGCGTGAATTTGCGCCCCTTCTGGAGATTCGTGATAATTATCCCAAGCTGATAGTGACGATGGATAGATTCTGGCAGATAGAAAAGGAAGGAGTGAAAGGTATACATCTTGCGGATTTTTTACTATCCGGAACTCCATTATTATAGTACATTTAGGGTACAGAAAGAAAGTAATAAGGGAGGTTTTCTGTGACTGTCATTTTTTCGTTATTATCTGCTCTGAGTTCGCTCATTTCCATATACACGCTGATCTGTTTTGCGAGAATCATCATAACCTGGTTCCCGTCGGTGAGGGACAGCCGGGCAGGGGTCATTCTGGGGAATATATGCGACCCCTACCTGAACCTGTTTCGCCGATTCTCCCTGCTGAGACGGGGAGGGCTCGATTTTACTCCGGTGATCGCCATCGGCGTACTGATGATTGCCTCCTCTATCCTCTCCAGCATCGTCGTTGCCGGGAAGATATCACTGGGAGTCATAAGCGGCATCGTTGTGGGCATGATCTGGTCCACCGTTGCGGCATTCCTCAACATTATTCTGCTGGTTATGGCGATACGGCTCGTCTTCGATCTGCTGAACAAGGACGGCGGTTCCCCTGTATGGGCATCTTTGGACGCCTTCCTCAACCCGGTAATTTCCAGCCTGACCGGTGTGTTCTTCCGCAATAGATTCAGGACATACCGGACTTCCCTCATAACCGCTCTGGTCGTTCTGTTTGTCATACGGGTATCGGGAGAACTGGCGGTCAGGCTGATTGCAGGACTGTTATTCAGTCTTCCCATATAAATGAACAGCGCCTATCTCTCAAGCCAGCTCATCACCTGTATCGGCAACAAGCGGAAGCTGCTTCCCCTCATCGGGGAAGCGGTAGAGCTTGTCCGCACCCGGCTGGGAAAGGAGAAGCTTGCGATCTGTGACCTCTTCTCCGGCTCCGGCATCGTAGCGAGAGCCCTCAAGCAGTACGCATCCCTCCTTATCGCAAACGACCTTGAAGAATACTCCCAAGTGATAAATACTTGCTATCTTTCAAACCGCTCCGAGATCGACACGGAACAGCTCAAAACGGTTCATGCAGAGCTCCTTGAAGGGCTGAAGGACGAAAACCTCTCGGAGGGATTTATCTCCCGGCTCTACGCTCCGACCTCAGTCGAAAACATCCTCAAAGGAGAACGAGTTTTTTACACCCCCGAAAACGCCCGGTATCTGGATACCGCACGAAGTCTTATTTCAGGGATAGATCAGGAGTTACAGCCCTATTTTATCGCCCCTCTGCTCTCGGAAGCCTCTGTCCACGCAAACACCTCAGGGGTCTTCAAAGGCTTTTACAAGAACCGGGAGACCGGCATCGGACAGTTCGGAGGATCCGCAGGGAATGCCCTCCCCCGGATCACCGGCAGAATCATCCTGCCCTTTCCGATATTCAGTACCTTTGAATGTGACTACACTGTGTACCGGGAGGACGCCAATACCCTTGCCCCAAAGCTTCCAGACCTGGACATCGCCTACATCGACCCGCCGTATAACCAGCACCCCTACGGCTCCAACTATTTTATGCTCAACCTCATAGCCTCATACCGGGAACCCTCCAATATAAGCGCCGTCTCCGGCATCCCCCTGGACTGGAACCGCTCGGACTACAACAGACCCTCCTCGGCCGCCAGCGCCCTGCAGCGCCTCGCAGAGACCATCCCTGCCCGATTCCTGCTCATATCCTTTAACTCCGAAGGCTTTATCAGTTATGACCGTATGCTTGAAATACTCAACAGAATCGGCACGGTAACGGTCATAGAAGCGCCCTACAACACCTTTCGGGGCAGCAGGAACCTTAATAACCGCCCCATCCACGTAACTGAATACCTCTATCTGGTAGAAAAACACCGCTAATTACCTTGATCGACCTGAGGTTTTCGCATATAGTAAGTCTCAAATGGATCAGAACAGTATAATACTTCCGGAGGTACGGATCTCCGGGATTTCAGAAGAATCTGTCGTGGACGGACCGGGGTATCGGTTCGTTATATTCACCCAAGGCTGTCCTCATGACTGTCCCGGCTGTCACAATCCTCAAACCCACCCCTGTGAAGGCGGTTCCGTTGTAACGGGTTCGCATCTACTGGGGCAAATCCGGAAAAATCCCCTGCTTCGGGGGGTAACTTTTTCCGGAGGGGAACCCTTCATACAGGCGGGGAATCTCGTACCGCTGGCAAAACAGATCCGTTCTCTCGGGAAGGATATTGTAACCTACACAGGCTACACCTGGGAGTTTTTGAATTCCGGCTCGAATACGGAAAACAGTTGGAGGGAGCTGCTGACCCAAACCGACTACCTCGTTGACGGACCCTTTATAGAGGAGCTCAAAAGCCTTTCTATTCCCTTTAGGGGATCCGCAAACCAGCGGATCATCGACGTACAAGCGTCTTTAGACAGAGACAGCCCTGTGGTACTGGAAACCTTTCCGGGTTGTCTTTAAAGAAACGAATTAAAACGGCAGAACCCCGTATATAGTGGGCATATTATTATTGACACGCTATATACGGGGGTTTATACTAAAATTACAGGATAGGGAGGCATTTCTGTGCACACGATGAAAGCGCGAAGCATTACCAAGCGCGACGGCAGAGTTGTTCTATATGAAGAGACGAAGATCGCGCAGGCTATTTTGAAAGCGCTTACAGCCGCCGGGAGGGAAGATGCGGCTGCGGCGGCAGAACTCGCACACAGGGTCCGGGAGGGGCTCGAAAAGTCCGGAGAAACGAGTTTCCGTATTGAAGCAATTCAGGACGAAGTAGAACGGACCCTCATGCATGCGGGTTATGACGAGGCTGCCAAAAAGTACATTTTATACCGGGCAAAACGCACCAGAGTACGGGAATCAAACACCTCCCTCATGATGGCTTGCGATGAGATCACCAATGCAGATGCCCGTACATCCAATCTCAAGCGGGACAACGCCAACGTTGACGGAAACACTTCCATGGGCAGTATGCTCCAGCTCGGTTCCGCAGCGGCAAAGTCCTACAATACCTCGTACCTGCTCACCGAAGAGCAGGCCAAAGCCTATAATGAAGGCTGGATACACATCCATGATTTTGACTTTTACTCACTGACCACTACCTGCTGTCAGATTGATATAGATCGGCTCTTTACCGACGGCTTCAACACCGGACACGGTTTCCTCAGGGAACCCCAGTCCATACAGAGCTACGCCGCCCTGGCGTGTATTGCAATCCAGTCCAACCAGAACGACCAGCACGGCGGACAGGGAATTCCCAACTTCGATTACGGTCTCGCCAAGGGTGTGGCAAAATCATACCGTAAAATCATAGCGGACAATATCCAAAAGGCGCTCATTCTGCTCAAACCGGACAGTGAGTGGCAGAGGGACGAAATCCGTGAGGCGATGAAGCAGGCGGCTCTCAAGAGCGGTCAGGAATTAACCCTTTCCAACAGCAACAGCTACCTCAAAGCCTTTGAGACGGAACTCGAAGCGGCATTCGGCATATCCCCAGAGACTGCCTCTCAGGCAATAGCCTTTGCCGTTAACGTCTCGGAACCGGAAATAGATCGGCACACCTACCAGGCGATGGAATCGGTGGTGCATAACCTCAACTCCATGCACTCCCGTGCAGGCGCGCAGACGCCCTTTTCGTCTATAAACTACGGCACCGACACAAGCCCCGAAGGGCGGATGATTATACGCAACATCCTCAAAGCAACCGAAGCGGGATTGGGACGCGGGGAGACCCCCATATTTCCCATCCAGATATTCAAGCTCAAAGAGGGTGTAAACTATAACCCGGAAGACCCCACCTACGACATGTTCGTACTCGCCTGCAAATGCAGCGCAAAAAGGCTCTTCCCCAACTTCGTCAACCTGGATGCGCCCTTCAACAGCAAGTACTATGTACCCGGCCGCCCCGAGACGGAGATAGCCACCATGGGCTGCCGCACCAGAGTCGTAGGCAACTGCCATGACAGAAGCAAAGAAACCGTATTCGGAAGGGGAAACCTCTCCTTTACCTCGATAAACCTTCCCCGGCTCGCCATCGAAGCGAAAGGAGATGAAAAGCGCTTCTTTGAATCACTGGAACAGATGATGGAACTGGTATCGAAACAGCTCCTGGATCGCTTTGAAATTCAGGCGAAAAAGAAAGTCCGCAACTTCCCCTTCCTCATGGGTGAAGGCATATGGATGGACAGCGACACCCTCGGCCCTGACGACGAGATCCGGGAGGTGCTGAAACACGGCACACTCTCTATGGGCTTTATCGGCCTTGCAGAAACGCTTGTATCCCTCTACGGTCATCACCACGGAGAAAGCGACGAAGCTCAGGAAAAGGGACTCCGGATCATCCAGTGTATGTACGACTTTACCCAGCGGAAAAGCGCTGAAACAGGGATGAATTTTACCCTCCTCGCCACACCGGCGGAAGGTCTTTCGGGCCGTTTTATCGAGATGGACAAAAAACTGTATGGAAACATACCCGGCGTGACAGAGCGGGGTTATTATACCAACTCGTTCCATATTCCGGTGTATTACCCGATTTCAGCATCCGAGAAGATCCGCAGGGAAGCGCCCTACCATGCGCTCACCCCGGCGGGACATATCACTTATATAGAAATGGACGGCGACCCTGCAAGAAACCTGGACGCCTTCATGTCGGTGATCAGATATATGCACGACATGAACATCGGGTACGGTTCTATCAACCATCCGGTAGACCGGGATCCGGTCTGCGGCTACGTGGGAATCATCGGCGATCAATGCCCCCGGTGCGGACGTAGAGAGGGAGAAGCCATCGCCCCGGAAAAACTTGCGGAACTCCAGAGGAAGTATCCCTCGATGCCGCAATTTATCGGTCATGTCTGATAGTGGGAGGAAATAGATGAACGAATGCACTGTTATGGAGAAGGTAATGAACGAATCAATAGGCTGTGAAACCGCATATATGCAGGTCGGAAAGGACGTCGGATTCGAACGGATTCGGCGCATAACCGGATATCTTGTAGGCACCATGGACAAATGGAACGACGCCAAAAAGGCGGAAGAAAGCGAACGGGTAAAACACCGGGAAGGCTGAAGCTGCTATATCCCATAAGCCTTACTTATGGGATATGCTTTGATTATTAAACCAAAAACTCCTGCAGCACACCCGCCGTGCGCCCCGATGTCCGCGCCTTTATATAGATCCCCTCATCGTCCCAACGCTCATCCAGAACAGAACCGTTTTTCCTCACCAGTGCGGCAAGATCGCTGCGGCTGGGAGGAAGCAGGTACTCCTTCTCATCCCCTAACAGCACAGCGGTTATCGCCGATCCAAGACGGTCAAAGCCTTCTCCGGTCTTTGCGCTCACCTGGACGGCATCGGGGAAATATTCCAGCAGATCAGATCCCATAAACGGGTCGATAGCGTCAATTTTATTCAGCACGATAATACGGGGATTTTCAGCCGCCCCTATTTCCTCAAGAACCTTGATAGTTGTTTGGTATTGTTCCTTGCAATCGGGGTCGGATATATCCACCACCAGCAGAATGAGATCCGCCAGGGCTGCCTCCTCAAGGGTCGCATGAAAGGCATCCACCAGGGTATGGGGCAGATTGCTGATAAACCCGACA
>JAITWB010000116.1 GCA_031285525.1 Spirochaetaceae bacterium | reverse complement strand
GAAATTGGAAGAAGCATCGCAGGTAGAACCTCTCTATGATGATCCTCTGACTCCGACCGATGTTGGGTTTATTCGTCCGGCAGGAACGGTATATGAAACTGCGCTTCCTTCTTCCAGTTTCCAGGGAGGCGGAGCGATAGACTTGGCTCCGACACTTGCAGGTTCTGACGGTCTTCGTATCAAGTACAATGTTGCTCCAGAGCCTGGCGCTGATGTTACCGTGTTCAAGGATGATCTGCTTGCGGAGTCTGTACAGTCATTCGACCTGGCTCTTCTCATCGAGCTTCCTCTCAAACTCAAAGTTACTCCTCCAGCCGGGAAGAGCTATGCGTCCCTCACCTTTGACGAGCTGGGTTCTGAACCCCTCTTTGGCGGCGGCGGAGACTCCTCGATGAATGACCTGCTCGAAAGGCTTGAGTCCATGAAGCTTGTCTTTAAGAACCAGAACGAGTTCCTCACGAATGCAGAGGGTGTGAGCATAACAGTCACGTCGGCTGGTTTGGAAGGCTGGGATCTCTATCTTGACACGGAGACTCCTATCGATCTCAATAAAGATGACGTTGCTGCGATTATGCAGAACGGATTTGCCCCCAAGGTGGAAATAAGACTGCCCGAAGGTGAATATGCTATAAAACGGGGAGGCAGCTTCGGTACTACCGTGAGCGTCACCGCTGTTGCTACCATCGATGAAACCATATCGTTGGGGGGAGGTAATTAACTTATGAAAAAGATTGTATACACCCTGTTACTGCTGGTAAGCGTTGGTTCCCTCTGGGGTCAGACATGGGGACAGCAAAAACCCTTCCGCTACTTTGAACTCGGCGCCGATGTGGACGTTGGACTGGCAAACAACTATTTGTCCATTGGGGAGATCTTTCAGGATACGCTGGTCATTGACCTCAACAAGATGGCGAAGAATGGGTTCAAACTCAGCGCCGCTGCAGATGCCCATGCGGTCATAAATATCAACTTCGGTTCGAAAGTCGGTGTCGGATTTTTTGCAGGAGCCAAGACTTCGATATACGGAGGACTGGAGAAGCCCCTCTTTGATCTGATGTTTAATGAAGACAATCTCAAGGCGGGAACCATTTCCGGCGATGCTGTTGCATTGGGCGGGAACGCTTTCGCTGATGCGGGACTGTATGTTTCGGCGGAAGTTGGACGGTTAAAATTCAAGGTATCTCCTGCTATGTATATTCCTTTGGTATATATACCCAAGTCGGATGTCTCCTATGAGTTGACCACCACCGATGAAGGGAATATCTCGATTAAGGCGGATACGAATCTTAACATCTATGCCCCGGTCGCCCTTTCGAATGAGGGTTCCTTTACTTATGACGTCTCTAACCTGAATACGTTTCTGGAAGGAAAGGGTTTTGACCTTTCATTGGATGTAGAATATGCGTTGTTCCCCATTCTTGACTTGGGTTTGTCAGTAGACAGTATCCCCATCGTTCCCGCTGTGTTGAATAAAAAGATAGGGTTTAGCACGGAACTGGTCAATATCGAGATGGAAAATGCACTGGATCAGCTCATCAACGGCAGTTTTGAGATTCCCGAGTTACCCGACTTTGGGAATATGGAGTTGGAGTATTCCGAAGAGGCTGCGCAGAAGGTCTTCCGTCCCATGACCTTCGATGTCTATGCGCTGTTTAGGCCCCTAAAGAGCAACTTCCTTGTTCTGAGGCCGAATATTGCGCTGTCCTTCTTTACCGTGTACGGCAAGCCGGTTTTCGGTGCAGGGGTTCTGGCTCAGATGAATGTCCTCAGGGTGTTCAGTCTTGATTTAGGCATCGGGTACAAGGAACTGCTCTGGAAGACACAGCTCGGCTTTATGTTGAATCTCAGGGTTCTCCAGCTCAATGTAAAGGCTACGTTGCAGTCTCAGGATTTTGTTGGTATGTTCAAGGCAAGCGGCTTGGACGTTGCTGTGGGGTTCCGTCTCGGGTTCTAAATGATTGCTGTTTTTATTAATTGCGCTGCGGTTATTATCGGCGCGTTGGCAGGTCTTCTGTTCTCGCGCCGCATAACCGAAGATTTTTCACAGGTCGTGCGTTCCGGCGCCGGGGTTGCAACTCTGGTGCTGGGAATGCAGATGGCCTTCAAATACGAAAATGTTATCTTTTTGGTACTCTCCCTTATTCTCGGCGGAATCCTCGGTTCTTGGTGGGATATTGAGGGCAAGATTACCCTCTTGGGTAAGGCTCTTGAACGGTATCTCTACAGAAAGCAAAAACTCACCTCCGGCGATGCTTCTGCAACCCCCAATACGGAGCAGAATCCTCAGTATTCCTCCAAGCCTTCCTTTGCCTATGCCTTTCTCAACGCATCGGTACTCTTTTGCGTGGGAGCGATGTCTATCGTCGGCTCTTTCCAGGCGGGAATCGATGGGGACTACTCCACTATACTAACCAAGTCGGTACTGGACGGTTTTATGGCTGTCGTCTTCGGCGCTGCCATGGGAGTAGGAACGGCGTTTTCTGCGGTTTCGATACTGGTGTATCAGGGACTGCTCACACTGGCTGCAGGATTTTTGCGGAATTTTGTCTCCGAAACCCTTATTGCAGAACTGACCGGAGTAGGGGGAGCGCTCATCGTGATGATAGGCTTTAACCTGCTGGGCATAACCAAGCTCAAAACGGCGAATTATCTCCCTGCAATGCTTTTGGTGGTACTATTCGTGCTTGCGTCGCCTTGGGTAACCGGATTATTCTAAAGGGTTTAATTCCCAAACTTATCCGGAGCCGAAATAATTTTAAGCTTTTCCAGCCCCCCTGCTTCTCCGAAGATTGTTGCGAGCCGTGTTGCGCTGGGCATTTCCCGGCAGGATACGAGGAGCTGTATTGAGGTTTTTCCGGTGGAGAGGGAGGTACTTAGGTCGTATTCGGTGACGATGATATCCACTGATTTGAGGGATTCTATTATCTTTTGGATATCCTGACCTCCCGTGTTGTATTGGAGTCCGATCTGGCGTATCCGCTTGGAGGGCATGTGGCGTTTTTCAAAGCCTTCGATAAAGATGAGAACCAGCACGAATATTGCCAGTACTGTGAAGGCCGGAATATACATCCCCAGTCCTATGGCTAGCCCTATGGCGGAGATCGCCCATATTGCCGCCGCCGATGTCAGTCCCCGTATGTTAATTCCCTGTTTGATTATGACTCCCGCTCCGAGAAATCCTATCCCAGATACCACCTGTGAGGCGATACGGGAGCCGTCAGAGTCGGTGTTTGAAGCGATGGTGATGGAGACTATCATGATCAAGGTGGAAGCGACACTGATGAGTATATGGGTTCTCAATCCTGCAGGCTGTCTTCGTTTTTCCCGGACAAATCCGATGATGAAGCCTGCAAGGAACGAAAGGAGTATCCGCAAGAGCGCATTTGCCATGGTGAGCTGGCGGATACTAATCGGATCGGTAAAAAGAGCCTTCAGTTCTTCCATACAGGTTAGGGCGCAAGAAAGGGACGTACCGCTTCCAGTAAATCGTTATATTCCGTAAACGCCGGAAACTGGGGGTTGTCGTCGGCTATGTGTTGGGGCGGCCGGAAGAGAAAGCCCTTTTCCGCCCTGCGGATCATTTCCAGATCGTTAAAGGAGTCTCCTGAGGCGATGACCTGATAGCCGATGGACTGAAAAGCTCCTACGGCGTGGTATTTTCCGTTCTTTTGGCGGAGGGTATATCCGGTGACCATTCCTGAGCTGTCTATCTCAAGGCTATTGCAGAAGATGGTGGGAAGGTTGAGTTTTTCCATTAAAGGAGCTGCAAACTGGGTAAAGGTGTCCGAGAGGATGATGACCTGTGTGAGGGAGCGCAGTTCGTCGAGGAACTCCCGTGCACCGGGGAGGGGATCTATACCCGCTATGGTTTTTTTGATGTCTGCGATTCCCAGCCCATGTTCTTTGAGTATTCCGATCCGTTTTTTCATCAGCACATCGTAGTCGGGAATGTCCCTGGTGGTCAGCTCCAACTCCTTTATCCCCGTTTCTTTCGCAAAGGCTATCCAGATTTCCGGTACCAGAACCCCTTCCAGATCAAGGCATACTATATACATATCAGCTCCCGTTTGTTGTGTTATATTTCCTTGCATGTGTCCATTCAAAGAACGTCTAAAGAAAGTGTAGCATGAAATAGTCTATCCTTCAATCTGTTTTGTCACAATGTAATATACCTAATAAAAGTACACATAAATCCTTGGGTTTATTGATTAGTGTAGTTTTATGCATATACTATTCTAAGTAGAGGAGCTTATCGCATTGAAGAGGAGAAGTATTGGAGGAGTACTTCTGTTTGTTGCGCTTTTTTTCCTTTTAGGCAATCGATTATCCGCAATGGAGATACGGATAACAGATGCTTTTGGGGAAATCGTTTTCAAGCCTGAAGTAAACAGAAGTTTTGGATACTGCTGGAATGTCGGCGCCCAGGGAGCGGCTGTATTCAATCAGAGGTTTTTTATCCAGGGAGGTTTATCTCTGGGAAGGGTTGGGGTATCTAACTGTAATTGTTTTGCTCGTGTTGGGGTATATCTGCCGATTCCGGTTGATGTAAGCCTTTCTGCGGCATATTTGTTTAATGCTTTTGAGGCGTATAAATCAAAAAATCATTCAATTATTTCCTCAGCGGCGATCCGGTTCAAATACGGGGGATTCGCTGCCGGATGTAGTTTGCGTGTACCCTTCTATGATAATATCCGGCTGCCGATGGAGTGCAGTCTGCTGGTTCTTGCCTATGTAAATCCCTACGTATCAGAATTGGTGAATTTTCGTCTCTCTGTATCCAATTTTCACGATTATTTCGCATTGACCACAGGATTTTATCGTCTCCGGGCGCAGTTCTCCGTCAAAGTGTCCCGTCATATTACCATTGTCAGCGGGATTTCGCTCTATCAGACAGGTTCTATCGGTCTCTCTGCAACTCCCTACGGCGGAGTCCTTACAGGAGGTGTGGTATTCAATCTGTAATCAATCTCCTGAAGAAATGGTATCGTTCCGGTTTGTGTGCGACGGCGCTGCTGCTTTTTTTTACCGGATGTTCCAACGACTTGCTGGGGGTATTTGCTTCCCATGACTTTCAGAACAGGGAAACCCCATGGAATATTCCAGCGTTTCCCGGTAAAACCGAAGACGCTCCGCCTGTAACAGTTCCCTACTCATTCCTGGTGGTTTCGGATATCCATATCACCGATACCAATACGAACCGATTTGAGGATATCGGGAATAGGATAAAAGAAATGGGCGATTCCTTTGCCGTTGTCACCGGAGATATCACCCAGTCAGGAAATCGGCAGGAACTGGAGACCTTTATCTCTATTGCCGAAGGTTTTGGCGTACCCTGCTATCCGGTGATCGGAAACCACGATATCTTTTTTGGTAATTGGAAGCACTGGAATGAGTTAATCGGTTCTTCTACCTACCGGATCGATTCAGGCTCAACCACCTTACTAATGCTCGATACGGCAAATGCGGTGCTCGGCGCCAAACAGCTTGATTGGCTTGAGACACAGCTGTCTACCGCTAAAAAGTATGTCTTCGTGTTTACCCATTGCAACTTATTTGTCCAAAAGGGTAACAACATCCACCAGCTTGCAGATCTGAGAGAGCGAGATCGGGTACTGTCGATGCTCGACGGACGCTGTACTGCCATGTTCATGGGGCATGTCCATACCCGGATACTCCGTGAAGCAGGCGGAGTACAGTACATAACACTGGAAGATTTCAAGAAAAGCGGAACATATTGCCGGGTCTCTATTACGGAAAAGGGTATGGACTACGAATTTCTAACGGTGAAGTAATGGAGAAAAGAGAAAAGAGAAAATAGGAAAGAGAAAATAGGAAAGAGAAGGGAAAAGGGACTTTCTTATCTTTTCTACTTTTTCCCTTCTCTTTTTTCACTTCTCTTTCCTCCCTCGTTTGAATCCGCTTACCCTGGCTGAGGCTGTTTCTGTCCAGGGGCTTCTTTCGCCCCGCTGCAGATAGCGATAGCCGAGTCCTGCGATCATGGCTCCGTTGTCGGTGCAGAGTCTGAGGGGCGGGAATATGCAGTTGAGTTCTGTCCGTTCTGCGAGCATTGCCCGGAGCCGGGAATTTGCCGCTACGCCGCCTCCGGCAACGATGGTGGTAAGGCCTGTGTCTTCTACAGCTCTGAGCAGGCGGCTCACCAGTATTTTGACCGCCGTTTCCTGAAAGGCTGCGGCAAGGTTTTCCGGGGTTCTCTCGTATTTGGGGTTCCAGAACTGGTCGAGCTGGTTTAT
>JAITWB010000054.1 GCA_031285525.1 Spirochaetaceae bacterium | reverse complement strand
TCCTTATTCTCGTCCGAGAGGGACATCAGTTCCTCGTGGGCGGCGAGGAGTTCGTCCGCTGAGGGGGAACTGCCGTTCTGCAGATTAGCCATATCAGACGGAAAGGGAACATCGGTCTTGTTTATCGAAAGGATGCGATCCATTCCCATCTGTTTAAAAAGGGTCAGGCTTACTTCCCCTGCCTGCTGGATCTCCAGTTTACCGCCGACAGCGGCAATTTGCCGGGAAAAACCGACAAGAAGACCCAGAAAGGTGGAATCCATATAGGTACACTCGGAGAGATCAACATAGATGTGGGTAACAGGAGGAGCCGATTCGAGACGGTCTGTAATGGCGCGCTTTAATTGCGGACAGACTTGAGCGGTGATATGACCCTCGGCCTTTATGAAAAGGGAGTCATTCGCTTCTTTAAAAGATATCATACTTGTATTTTACTGCGTTTCTGGATATAATTCAATTCAAATGTCGCAAAATTCCCCCATGATGATACAATATCAGCAGATAAAAGGCCGCTATACTGATGCGGTACTTTTCTTTCGTCTCGGCGATTTCTATGAGATGTTCAATGAGGATGCAGAAGAAGTCTCCCGTCTGCTCAATCTGACCCTCACACAGCGTCATGGCTATCCCATGTGCGGAATTCCCTACCACGCGTCCCGGATTTACATCGCCCGCCTGCTCAGGCTGGGCAAGAAGATAGCCATCTGCGAACAGACCTCCCTTGCAGCCCCGGGAAAGGGGATTGCAGAGCGGAAGGTCATCGAAGTGATAACCCCCGGCACTGCGGTAGAGGAAGAATACCTCGAACAGGGACGGAATAACTTTCTCGCAGCCCTTACCGCCCTCGGAGGAACAAGCTCCTCGGGAGGAAGCCTTTCAGGTGCAAGCTCCTCAGGAGCACACGCTCAGGCAGGGTTCGCCTACATAGACATATCCACCGGAGAGTTCTGCGCCACCCGCTGGCCTGCAAGCCGGATGGACGAGCAGTTGCGGAAGGAGCTGAGCCGGGTACTGCCCCGGGAGATGCTGCTGCCCCAAAGCCTCGCAGGCAGTCCCGAGATACAGGCGGTGCTGGAGGAATATCCGAACCTGGTGCTGAACGTCTACCCCGACTGGCACTTCGCTTACGAGACAACCGAAAAACGGCTCAATGAACAGTTCGGCACTGCAAACCTCAAGGCCTTCGGACTGGACGCAAGATCTCCTGAGATTCCGGCGGCGGGCTTTCTTCTGGAATACCTTTCAGGAGCTCTGTCCCCCTCAGGGGTAACCAAAAACGGCTACGGCCCCGGCGGGGCGGCGTTGTTAGTGGAAAAAACAGAGTCCCCCCTCCCCCACATTACGGGACTCAAAACCTATACCGACAGCCAGTTCGTCATACTGGACGACTCCTCCCTGCGGAATCTGGAACTCCTGTCAAACCTCCGGGACGGTACTATTCAGTATACCCTGCTGGATATCCTGAACCACAGCCGCACCCCTATCGGCAGTAGGCTTTTGCGCAAGTGGATACTCCACCCCCTCACGGATGCTTCCGCCGTACACGCCCGGCAGGAACAGGTAGAGCGGCTGTCTGCTTCTGACAGAAAACTCGACGTCATTCGGGAAACGCTTTCCCGGATACTGGACATAGAACGGCTGGCAAGCCGTATCGCCATGGACAGAGCCCACGCCCGGGATCTGCTCGCCCTCAAGGCCAGTCTCTCAGGCTTTCTCTCGGTAAAGACCGAAGCGGAGGAAACGGGCTTTCTCTTTTCCCCGGCTCTGACCCCGGAAGCGCTTGCAACTGCGGAGGCTATCCTCAAGCTCATCGGGCAGTCAATAAAAGACGATCCTTCGGTGCAGCTCGCCGAGGGCAATCTCATAAAAACAGGATGGTCTGCGGAGCTCGACCAGATCCATGAGCTAAAAACCAACTTTCAGGGTGTCCTCGACGCATATCTGGAAGAAGAAAAGATTAAAACCGGTATTCAGAATCTCAAGATCCGCTACAACCGGATGATCGGCTACTATATTGAAGTCACCAAGGGGCATTTGGCATCGGTTCCGGAGCATTTTATCAGGCGAAGATCCATGGTGAACGGCGACAGGTTCAGTACCGACCGTCTTGAGGCTCTGGAGCGGGATTTAACCAACGCCGACCAGCGGATAATCGAAAAGGAGCGGAGCCTCTTCATCGATGTGCGGAACACCCTCAAACAGTGGATTCCCGCCATGCTGGAGATCGCTTCCGAACTGGGAACCCTGGACGTGCTCCAATCCTTTGCCTGGACGGCGAGACACCACGGCTGGGTACGCCCCCAAGTGGACAACTCCCAGTCGCTGGTAATCGAAGAAGGCCGCCACCCGGTGGTGGAAAACTATCTCCCCTCAGGAGAGTTCGTCCCAAACTCGGTCAACCTCGGCGAAAACGGCAAGACCTTTGCCCTCATCACCGGACCGAACATGGCAGGAAAGAGTACCTACCTCCGGCAGACAGCCCTCATCGCGCTTCTGGCGCAGATCGGCTCCTTCGTCCCCGCCCGCAGAGCCCATATCGGCATCGTAGACAAGATATTCTGCCGTGTCGGCGCCTCGGACAACCTCGCCCGGGGGGAATCCACCTTCCTCGTAGAAATGAACGAAACCGCCCACATCCTCAGATCCGCCACCGAGTCGAGCTTGGTCATCATGGACGAAGTCGGACGGGGAACCTCCACCGAAGACGGACTCTCCATCGCCTGGGCTGTGTCGGAATACCTCCTCAATACCATAAAAGCGAAGACCCTCTTCGCAACCCATTACCACGAAATATCCCGGCTGGTACACCCCGCCCTCTGTTGCCTCTGCCTCGAAGTCCTTGAGCGGGACGGTCACATCGTATTCCTCAAACGGGTTCTGGAAGGAGCATCGGACAACTCCTACGGCATCTACGTCGCCAAACTCGCAGGCCTCCCCCCCGCAGTGGTCGAACGGGCAAACAGTATCCTCGATCACATCCAGAAAACAAACGCTTCCGACGACACAATCCCTTCAGCCCCCCAGACCGAAGAAGTCAAGCAATCCTTTTCCGCGCCCGGACTTTTTTCTTTGGAAGAGCTTGTACTGGATGAGATACTTTCGCTTGATCCCGACAATATAACGCCGCTGGAGGCGCTGAAGCGGATTACGAGATGGAAGGGAGAGTTGCAAGGGAGGAATTAGAAAAGAGAAAAGAGAGAAGAGAAAAGAGAGAAGAGAGAAAAGGAGGAAATCTACTTTACTTTTCTCTTTTTTACCTACTCCCTTCTCTTTTGTTTGTTTGACTTTCTGCGTTTCGTTGCCTATACTGATGGTATATGAATCCTGTTGTTTTTGCTTTTCTGCTAACCCTGTTCGCAGGGCTCAGTACCGGGATCGGTAG
>JAITWB010000191.1 GCA_031285525.1 Spirochaetaceae bacterium | reverse complement strand
CAGTATTCATGCCTGAGAGGGCGGTAGTAATCTCCTGGTATTCCCACACGTAGCGAAGCGCCCATTCAGCGGGAATACGGGGCTTGTCCGCTGCAGAAAAGATATCAGTGACGGCCTTGGGAGGGGTTGCGAGGAGTCCGCCCCGCAGGGGTTCCATGGAAATAACTCCAATCTGCTTCGCAGCGGCGTATTTGAGCCCTTCAAGCCCTGCCTGATAGTTGGTATCCACATAGTTAAACTGAATCTGGGTGAATTCCCAGCCGTCATAACCGTCGATTATCTTTTTGAAGGTTTCCAGAGAATGATGAAAGGAAAAACCGATATACCGTATCTTTCCTGCCTGCTTTGCCCGCTCCATGGCTTTTAGACCGTTCAGTTTGAGAACCTTCTCCCAGGAATCATTGTTCAGGGCATGGAAGAGATAAAAGTCGATGTGATCCGTCTGAAGCCGCTCAAGCTGTTCGTCGAGGATGCGATCCCAGTCGGATTCGTCCTTGATCTGCCACACCGGGCATTTGTCTGCGATATAGACCTTGTCACGGATGCCGAGATTCTTGAGCGCTTCCCCGAGGACCTTCTCACTGTTTCCGCCGTGATAGAGATAGGCGGTATCGAAATAGTTCACCCCTTGGTCAAAGGCAATCTTAAATAATTGTTCCGACTGCGCACTATCGATATCTGCATATACATCATTTATAACCGGAAGGCGCATACAGCCGAAACCAAGGTTTGACACCTGTACATTCGGAATTTTGGGAAATGTTCTATACAACATACGTACTCCTTATTATTTTTCTGTCCAACTGGAGGCAAAGTCTCTCTTTTATAACCTTAATTATAGCACACCTATAAGCACCATATATAGTATCGTACCGCCGAAAATGCTCAGCATCGCGTTTTTCTGCCAGAGGTGTACCAGCACCACAAATAGCAGCGAGCCCAATTCCGGTATGCCGAAGGGAGCCACGGTAAAGGAAACCGATTTAAAACAGTATACCACAAGTACCGCCATAATCATCGGGGGAATATATTTTTCGATAAAAATAAGCAGTTTCGGCGGTTTGCGCCGGGAAAACAGCACAAAAGGGAAGGCTCTCGTAGCGAATATGACCAGCGCCATAAGAATCGCCGCCAAAAGAGCCGTGTTCAGGGGAACTATCATGACTCAAGCCTCCCCTTAAAGAGCGCAAGGCAGGCGATTCCCAAAGCAAGAGCTGTGATAAGCATATTCCCGGGACCAAAAATGAGCAATGCGGCGACACCGCAGCAGATACCGATCCCTGCGGACATCCTGTTTTCCCGTTTTTGCAGCTGATCCAAGAGGAGCACTACAAAAAGCGCAGTCAAAGCGAAATCCACCCCCTCCAGCGGAAAGGGGATGAGGCTCCCTGCAGCAGCGCCGATAACCGTCCCTGTTATCCAGTAGAGGTGATCCAGTACTGCGATGAGTCCGTAAAAACTCCCCGGATTTGCACCCTCAGGGGGTTCACAGCCGGTCATCAGGGCATAGGTTTCGTCGGTGAGGGCAAATATGAGATAGGGCTTCCACCGCCCGGTTCCCTTAAAAGGGGTTATCAGTGAGAGTCCGTACACAATATGGCGGATATTCACCAGCAAGGTGGTAACCAGCAGGGTCGAAAGGGATGCACCCGCAGAAAACAGTCCGATAGCCACATACTGCCCCGCCCCGGCGTACATCAGTACGCTCATAACCGGAGCAAGCCACCAAGGATACCCGGCTTTTACCACCAGCAATCCGAAGGGTATTCCTATAGCTATATATCCGAACAACACCGGAATAGTCATTTTAAATGCACGCAGTGCAAAGGAGCGATTCATAACGAACCTGAGTATATCAGTGTTTTTTTTAATTGACCAGAGCCATAAAATATGTAAAAATAGTATTGAAAGATAATCCAGGAGGATCTTACATGGTCGCATTAACTATCGGAATTCTGCTCATCGCATTCACCGTATTCTCCGCCCTTCCCGCAGGTCTCGGCTGGGGCGCAGAGATCATCCTTTTCCTCAAAGGCTGCACCCCTGTTCTTGCGGCGTTCATCGGCCTCATCGCCGTTTTCATCGGCATCGCCGACATTAAAGACCGTAAAGAGGCAAAAAAAGAAGAAGCCGCAGCAAAGGCACAGGAAACGAAGGCAGAGAGAAAATAGAAGGTAGAAATGAGAAAAGGGTGTCGAAAAGGGCTTCCGGGATATTGAGACGGGACGCAATATTGGGACTTTTCCACTTTTCTCTTTTTTCCTTCCTCATTTCTCATTTCTACCTCCTCCCTCCTCTTTTGATACTTGACACTCTCCCCCCACTCGTCCTATATTTTAATTCCCGTAATATCTGCGCTTGTTACAAAGCGATGCGGCGGGAGCTGCTCACTCCTTCCGCGAAATGAATGATTTTTTGATTTGTAAGGTATATACATGAAAACTATTTTTGTAAACGAACGAGACGCCGACAGCAAGTGGTATGTCATAGATGCGGCGGGGAAACCCCTCGGACGGGTCGCAGTAAAAGCGGCAACGTTCTTGCGGGGCAAGCATAAGGCTTCTTACGCTCCTCACCAGGAGATGGGAGATTATGTCGTTATCATCAATGCCGAAAAGGTAGCGGTCACCGGAGCCAAGGCTTCTGACAAGATGTATCACCGCCATACGGGCTATGTCGGAGGACTCAAGTCAGTTACCTTCGAAAAGCTCATTGAGCGCCATCCCGCTGACCCGTTGAAGCTCGCTGTGAAAGGTATGCTTCCCAAAGGACCCCTGGGCCGCAGAATGCTGGCAAATGTCAAGATTTATGCGGGTGAAACCCATCCCCATGCGGCACAGAACCCCCAGCCGCTTGAAGTTTAATTGAGGAGTAGATGATGATAAAAAACATTGCTATCGGAACAGGCAGAAGGAAGACTGCTGTCGCCCGTGTATTCGTGCGTGAAGGTTCCGGCAAGGTAGTCATAAACGGAAGAGATATCCTTGAGTATTTCGTAGCCCCTGCACAGCAGCTGCTCGTCAGACAGCCGCTCATGGTGACTGCCAGTGAGAACAAGTTCGATATTCTTATCACTGTCGGCGGCGGCGGAATCAACGGACAGGCAGGCGCCTGCCGCCATGGAATAGCCCGGGCTCTTACCCAGGTTGACCAGGCAAACTATCCGTCCCTCAAAGCCAACGGGTACCTCACACGGGATTCCCGCATGGTGGAACGCAAGAAGTTCGGTCAACGCGGTGCTCGCAGAAGATTCCAGTTCAGCAAGCGTTAACGGCTGTTATACGATTATATCTCTCAAATGGGCCGAGGAGGATCTGGTACGAGTTACCGCCTCTCTCGGCTTTTCCTATTTGATGCGTCCGTCCTATCTGCAAACCCTGTCGGCGGAAGATCTGTCGGAGGGACTGGAACTCGACGAGGAAGGTCGCTCGGATATGCTCCATGCAGAAGAGTGCTACCGGGCGGAGATACGGGCTCTCGCCTCTGTTGCCCGGAGCGAACAGTGCAGCACTCAGATGCAGTACAAACTGGAAGCAAAGGGGTTTTCTAAGGCCTCCGCCCGAAGCGCGGTGGATCGCCTGAAGGAACTTAACTTTATAAACGACCGCAGATTTGCCCTTGCCTGGCTTACCATCCGTACCCTCAGGAGCGGAGAAGGCAGGATAAAGCTCATAAGCGGACTTATGGCAAAAGGTATGGATCGGGATCTGGCGGCTGATTGTGTCGATGAATTTTTGACAGAAACCCCGGAAGAAGAGCTCCTGCAGAGAGCCCGTGAGAAATGCTTGCGTCAGGGAAAGAATCGGGAGGAGACGATAAAAACATTACAAAATAGAGGTTTTATATATTCAAATATACAAAAAAATGTGTAAAATCTCGTATACTATTATTGAGTTATATTTATTTTTGGTATATCCTAACGATAAGGAATAGAGAGATCCATAAAGTATTCTAAGAAAGGAAATGAAATGCCGAAAGAATCAATGAGGCCTGTAGTATTCTCGGCCCTTGAGGTTGCAAATATTTGTGGAGTGGTCAATCAGACCGCAATTAACTGGATACGCAATAATCACTTGAAAGCCTTTAGCACCCCCGGAGGACAGTACCGCGTGTATGCGGATGACTTGGCGGAATTCATGTCCAGCAGAGGGATGCGGATTCCCGGGTCACTGATGAACGATGCAGGTCTTGCGGGAACCGATATGAAATCGATCCTTATCGTTGATGACGACAGAGGCCTAAACGCCGTTATAGCAAAATACCTGGGAAAAACCTTTCCGGAGTTCAGCATATACCAATCCTTTGACGGATTTGATGCAGGGTCAAAGATCGCCGAAAACAGACCCGGTTTTATCATCCTCGATCTGGATCTCCCCGGCATTAACGGCGAGTCCGTCCTGAGAAGACTCAAAGAAAACGAGAGTTTTGGAAAACCCCATGTCATTGTCATTACCGCACTCGATGATGAGGAAATACGTTCATCCCTTATGGAAATGGGAGCGGATATGCTGTTCAAAAAACCGCTGACCCTCAAGGATTTATCGGATAGTATTACTGAGCTTCTCGGCAAGTAAGGATCTTAAAGACCTTTGAGTATTTCGCCGGGAAAGTTTGAGATAACCCCCTGGGCGCCCCGTGAGAGGGCGTCCTTTGCATTTTCAGGGGTGTTCACCGTCCAGGTTATCCAGGGTCTGCCGTGTACGCTTTTGCCAAAATGAGCTTTAGCAGTGTCTGCACATGAGGGCTTCATAATATCCGGTCTGCACAGCAGTCTCCCCTGCCCTTTTTTCAGAAACCAGGGTTCTCCGGGTTCATCGGAGTATATCAAGGCGATAGGAATATCGCTGTAATGCCTAAAATGAAAGAGAGCCAGCGGATTGAACGAGGAGACGATGAAATTCCCCTTCTCCGGCCTGCTGTTCAGAAAGCGTGCGGTTTCCCTCGCTACATTGCGGCAGCGGAGGGACTCAGTTTTTATCTCGATATCGAAAGAGAGCCCCTTACAGGCATCAAGAACCTCTTCCAGGGTTGCGATTTTCTCTCCGGCGAATTCCTTCCCAAAGAATACTCCAAAGTCATAGCTCCGCAGTTCCTCCAGGGACATTTGCTCTATCGGAACATCGGCTCTGTCTTTCGGCAGGGGCTCTCCGGAGGGGAGACGCCCGGTGCGTCCGGGGGTGTTATCGTGGATAACCACCAGCTCCCCGGTGGCGCAGAGATGTACGTCCAGTTCAATCCCCGGAGCGCCGAGTTTTTGCGCCAAGAGGAAGGCGTCCAGGGTGTTTTCCGGAGCATCACCGGAAGCGCCCCGGTGAGCAAATAGTAAGGGACGGGGAAAACCGGTTAAAAATGCAGTGTTCATACTATAAGTATACTATAGATAATCAAACAGCCACTGCCGGAATACCTGATAGTCCGCCGCAATCGGGGTCGATCTGTCCGGCAGATTCAGTACTTTCTCAAGCCTGTCAGGCATAGAGGGTTCCCGTCCGATAGCCTTGTACACGGTCTCCCCAAATTTCGCAGGATGGGCTGTTTCGAGCACCAGGCCGACGCACCGGTTATCGCAGAGATCTCCCGCCCATCCCGGCAGGATCGGCGTAAGTCCCGGGTTTTGGGGATTGCCGCGTCTTCCATCCTTTAGGGAGCACATGGCGCCTTCCCGGATGTCGGTCCAGGCCTTCCACGCTACGGCTCCGTGGGGATCGATGATATACCCGGTGCGGCTGTAGCATTCTTCTACCGCGGCAAGGGTTCCTGCGTCGTCAAGCCAGTACCCGGCGATGAGATCCCGAGCCTCTTCGATGGTCAACATCGCATTCATCCGCTCAAAATTGCTGGGCGCACCCACATCCATGGCATTCGAAAGGGTCGCTTCCGACGCTCTGGGAGCGTATGCCCCGGAATAGAGCCAATCAGGGATAGTTCGGTTCGCATTGGTAGCGGCGATAAAGCCCTTTATCGGAGCTCCCATGGTCCGCGCCATAAGCCCGGAGGTGAGGTTGCCGAAATTCCCTGAGGGAACCGAAACGATGAACTCAGGGTTCTCGATGCGGTTATCGTGGAGGGATCTCTCGGTCACGATGAGGGAGGCATAGATATAATAAAAACTCTGGGGCAAAAGCCGGGCTATATTGATGGAGTTTGCCGACGAGAGCCTCATTTTCTTACGCAGCTCTTCGTCGGTAAAGGCTGTCTTTACCAGCTTCTGACAGTCGTCAAAGGAGCCGGACACTGCCAGAGCGTGTACGTTCCCGGTGAAGGTTGAAAGCTGCTTCTCCTGCAGGGGGCTTATCCGTCCTGCCGGATAGAGGATGGTCACATCGATCCCCGGCAGCCCCTGGAAGGCGCTTCCCACCGCAGATCCCGTGTCTCCGGAGGTGGCTACCAGTATATGGAGCGGCT
>JAITWB010000147.1 GCA_031285525.1 Spirochaetaceae bacterium | reverse complement strand
TGAAGAAAAGTGGACCCGCGCCACCATCAGCAATTATTCCATAAATAATTTCAAGGAACTCGATGAAATTGTGCGTCAGGCGCAGCAGCAGAACTGTATCGATGAGGTAAAGGCTGTTTGTGATGAACACCTTTCACACACGAAAAACAGTATTATTGCGCTCTTCCTCTCTGGTATGTTCTCACTCTCAAAGCAGATGCTGGATGACTCCGCACTGGTAAGCCTGGTTAATATCTTTATCGATAACCGCAAACTCAATATCGTTGAGTACCTCTGTAATCGTATTCTCGATTACGGGGAGTCGAAATTCGCATTGCGGACCCTTGCAGATGTATATAAGGAAAACAACAATGCCGCTCTCTGGGATGTCTATGAGCGTCTCGTAAAGGTCGATTACGAAGAAGCGGATATCGCCAAGCTCGTGGCGGAAAAGTATGAGAAAGAGGAAGCGATTGAAACTGCGGTGGACTTTTACAAGAAGGCTCTGCACCGTTATATAAACAAGAAGTCCCTCAACCAGATAAAAGAGGTGTGGACAAAGCTTATCGCCCTCATTCCGCAGGAGATCGATTTCTTCTATCATGTTCAGCGCAAGATTGCAAAAAATATCAGCGAAGACAAAAGTGCGCTGCTCATGCAGGAACTGTACACCTATTACAAGGATAATCAGCTCTGGGATACTGCAATTGATATCCTTAAGATTATCCTTATCAGCGACGAGAAAGATAATTGGGCTCGCCGGGAACTGGTGGACTGTTTCAGGGGCAAGTACGCAGGGCATAGTCAGCTGGATGATTATATACGCCTGGCAAACCTTACCCAGAGTTGGCGTAACGTATTTGAAGCGATTTCGGACTTTGAGAAGCATATAGCCTTTGATGCGGGCAATTTCGTGTATCACCGCACCTGGGGTGTGGGACGCATTAAGAGCGTGAAGGATGACGAGATCGTCATCGATTTCGCAAAGAAGCGGGATCACAAGATGTCCCTCAAGATGGCGGTAGACGCCCTTCAGACCTTGAGTAAGGATCATATTTGGGTACTCAAATCGATCTGGAAAAAGGAAAAGCTGGTTGAGAAGGTAAAGAAGGACCCGACCTGGGCTCTCAAGACGATTATCCGCAGTTATGACAATAACTGTGATATCAAGAAGATCAAGGCGGAACTCGTTCCTGCAGTACTGACGGTCAATGAGTGGACCAGCTGGAGTACCAAGGCCAGAGCGATCCTCAAGGATGATTCGTCTTTCGGTGTAAATCCGAACAATATCGATATCTACACCGTTCGGGATAGGCCTATATCTTTGGAAGAGAAGCTTTCCAATGAGTTCAAAGCTCAGAAGAATTTCTTCTCCCGTATTGAGATTCTCATGGATTTCTCTGAAAAGATTGAGTCGGATTCGGAATATTTTGCGGAGATGTTCTCTTATTTTACCAGCTACTTCCGTTCCTTTAGTCAGGTGAACGAGCAGATTATCGCTTCCTATCTGGTTATTAAGAAGATCACGGCCAAGCATCCTCACATGAATCCCGGGTTGCAGTATAATTTTGCCCAGCTCTTTGGGGAGATCGACAGTCCTGCGGGGCTGTATTCCCTGCTCAAGGACAATGATCTCAAGCTGTCCTATCTGCAGCACATTAAGAATTTTATCCCCGAATGGGCGGATATATATGTGAAGATATTCCCCACTGCGCTGGTGCAGAACGTTATCGAGGTTCTGGTTCATGAGGGGTATACCGAGAAGGTGCAGCAGCTTGCTGTCAACAGCTTTAATAATTACCGGGACTATAGGGAAGCGGTTATCTTCTTCTTTAAGAACTCTCAGAACGAGGAGTGGTTTAAGTCCCTCGATATCAGCTACGAGAAGATGCTTATCACCCTTATCCATATCATGGATCTGACCTATCGGGAGATAGCGAACCATCGGGAGACAGTAGAGAACCGGAAAATCAATCGTCAGGTGCAGGTTATCCTGTTCCGGGACGATACGCTCCAGCGGTTCATTCTTGAGAATGATGTGGATACCATTACCAGGCTCTATACCTTGGTGGATGACGTGAAGGATCTGGATCCTGCGATAAAGATGCAGCTGCGTAATAAGATCCTGGAAAAACATTCGGGGTTCAAGTTTTACGGCTCCGAAGAGAAGACCGTTGCGGCCAGGGGTCTCATCGTTACTACGAAGATGTACGACGAGAAGAAAAAGCAGCTCCAACATATTATGGACGTGGAGATTCCGGTCAACTCGAAGGAAATCGGGTACGCCATATCTTTGGGAGACCTTCGGGAGAATGCCGAGTACAAGGCTGCGAAGGAACGTCAGGAGCAGTTGAACGGTATGGTGATGCGGCTTAATGAGGAGATCGACAGGGCTCAGCTCTTTGACCCCACGACGATAACCACTTCCCGCATTTCATTCGGTACGACGGTACAGCTGCGTAACGAAGACGGAGGCGCGACAGAGGAGTATACTATTCTGGGACCCTGGGAATCGGATCCGGAGAATAAGATTATTTCTTATATGTCTCCCTTTGGAAATGCGATTATCAATCACAAGGTGGGAGAACAGCTCACGTTTGTCATCAACGAGCGGGAGTACAAATATACGGTTCTTTCTATTGCGGCTGCGAAGATATAGCCGCAGTTATTGTTACGGGAAACTGCAATAAACCGAAGGGGGTGTAATGCCCTTTCCCGTTTTTTGCAGTTTCTTTGATTATTCATAAAAAAGTAAATCGGGAGAATTTGGAAGGTGAAACGTTTCTATATCGGCGGTCTGCTTTTTTTGCAGTTTCTTTTTTCCCTTCACCCACAAGCGGCATCATCGATGCCGATGGATAGGGCCGATATTATTGTCCTTCTGGACAATTCGGGAACCATGTTTCCCTTCTTCGATACGATCAACACGGCCGTTCTTGAAGATATTACCGCCAATTTTATCAGACAAGGCGACACCTTTCATCTTATAACATTCAATACCACTGCGGCGACGGAGATTGTTCAGCAGGTATCCTCAGAAACGGATATACGGAGAATAGTTTCCCGTTTTAGATTGCTCTATCCTCTGGGGATCTATTCCGATTTTCTATCGGCGATAAAATTCACTCAGCGGTATGTTAATTCCCTCACCGCCGGCAGTCAGAAAATCGTGATTATCATTTCAGATGGTCTATTGCATCCCCCGGAGACGAGTCCTTATTATCAGTTTTCACCGCAAGAAGCGGAGACGGAGATCTCTTCCAGTGTGTCCAGGATGTTTCGGGACGGTATACAGATATACTATATCAAGGCGCCATTCCCCAATGGGGTGCGGATTAGCAGCCTTTCAGGAAAGGGAGCAGAGAGCAGGGAGCAGGGAGCAGGGGACGGAAAGGTTGTTTCCGATAAGGAAACTGATCGGGTGGTATCTGAAGAAGCCCCGGCAGTACCTGTGAAGGGTGAGACTGTTCAGGATGTGCCTGCTAAAGAATCTGCTTTGGATTCGGAGCCGGTGCAGGCAGAAGATGTTGCGGAATCGGAGTCGGATTTTTTTGAATACGCTACTACTTTGGAAGAGAGTTCTTCTGTCGTAACAGATACACTTCCCAAAGCAGATCCTGACGTCGGAGAAGTGTCGTCTTTTACGGAAACGACGATGCATTTGCCTGAGATAACTTTTAAAGAAGCTCTGGGCGGGCAGTTCTATAAATTTAAGATTCCTTTGGTGATTACGAATAATGGGGACAGCCGGCTCAGGCTGCAGTTGGATAAGCTTATTATCAACTCGGAAAATGTCCTCGAAAGAACGTTGTTTATCGATGTCCCTCCCAGAGGGACAAAGTCGTTCAAGCCGACCGTTGTTCTCCCCGATTCATGGGAACAGGGGGAGCAGTCGCTGTCCGCTCAGCTTATTTTTGCGGATAATGTGCGGGTTCAGCCTCAGTGGTTCAGTTTTTCTGTTACCCTTAAACCGGGGGTTAGTTTTGGTCAGTGGTTCCAGCAGTACCGTTTTGCCTTTTTTGCAATTCTGATGATTGCAGGGGCGATATTGCTTATCGTTATTATCGTGGTACTGCTTAATCGACTGTTGTCCGGTTCTCATGCGCATGCTATCAGGACTGTGCAGGAATCTGATACTGCTTCACCTGCTGTTGTGGATGCTTTGAAGGATAAAGCATCTTCCAGCGGTGCGCTTGATACGGCGAAGACGCAGAACGGCGAGGGTAAAGACTCAGCCCGTTCATTGCTGGGAGCGTTTGGAAGGGATAAAGCTGTTTCTGATGGTGTGCTTGATACGGCGAAAGCGCAAGACGGCGAAGGTAAAGATTCTACCCGCAGTTTGCTGGGAGCGTTTGGTAAGGATAGAACTGCTACCGGCAGCGTGCTTGAAACGGCGAAGACGCAGGACGGCGAGGGTAAAGACTCGACCCGCAGCTTGCTGAGTGCGTTTGGTAAAGATAGAACTGCTACCGGCGGTGTGCTTGATATGATGAAGGCGCACAACGGCGAGGGTAAAGACTCTGCCCGCAGTTTGCTGGGAGCGTTTAGTAAGGATAAAGGTTCTTCCGGCGGCGTGCTTGATACGGCGAAGGCGCAGGACGGCGAGAGGAAAGACTCAGCCCGTAGTTTGCTAAGTGCGTTTAGCCCTGATAACGGTGAGTGGAAGCTGCCTGCGGCGAGTAAGCCGGTTTCTCAGAAGAAATCCAGGAATCGTGTTTCTATTGCCAGTCCGGGGAAGGTCGAAGTCAAGGGACAGCACAGTATTATGCTGGAGTTGTTTGTGGACAGGCAGAACAGGAATATTGGAAAGCGGAATATTCATATGCTCAAACCCGGCAGCAGGATGACTGTGGGCGGAACGGGTAGATCGGCGTTTATGGTTTTTCTTGTTAAGTTCCCCGGGTCTCTGGCGGAGATTCGGTATGATGGAGTCACCTGCTCCCTTGCTATACTCAAGCCGGAATACTTTCCCTATGAGACGGAGACAGTTCTTCCAGATTGTCTCAACCGGGATATAATCCTGAGATCTGATAAGGGTTATGAGGTTACCTTTAGGCTGAAAAACTATGAGAACCCCGCAGTGCGGTTGAATCAGCTTATGCTTTCGCTGGGTGAATAGGCATATAATCGAATCTTCACAAAATAAGGACTATTCTCTATACTAAAAGGCGATAATGTCACTTTTTACCTTTCGCCCCGATCCAAGCAATCCGAATCCCCTCTATCTCCAGATATACGAAGCCGCTGTCGCTGAGATACAGGCGGGTGTGTTCAAGCCTGGGGAGAAAATGCCCTCAAAGCGTTCCCTGGCGGAACATCTGGGGGTCAGTCTCAATACGATAGGATCCGCATACAATCAGCTTTTGGATGAGGGATATATCCAGTCCAGCGCCCGCAGAGGGTATTACGTGTCCGCTGTAGCTCCGCTTCCCCGATTACAGAGAGAGCCTTCTGTGAAGGAGCTGTTGCCGGAGTCCCTTCGGAATGACCTGAAAGTAGATGAACCTGAGGATACAGCTAAACCGTCTTCCCTGCAAATTGCAGGAGAGGGGATTCAGTTTGACTTGCTGGCAAATACGGTGGATTTTACTGCCTTTCCCCGGAGTGTACTGAGAAGTCTCTACCGGGAGGTTTTGAGCGGGAGTGAGAATATCTTTAGTCCCGG
>JAITWB010000140.1 GCA_031285525.1 Spirochaetaceae bacterium | reverse complement strand
GGTGACTAAACCAACTAATCAGGAGACCTTCGCCATGAAAACAGTAACAGAAATCATAGGAGGAGCGCAAGCCCTTCTCGACTTCGATTATGATCTGCAAGATTGCTTTGAAGAAAAATAGAAAAGACAAGTCAGCTAATACAACGGCTCACGAGCGACCCGAATATGCGTCTCATATGCGGGTTCACGAATGTACCGGATAAATCAAGTTTTTCCCGAATTTTTTCTGCCTTAGCGAGAGCGCACATTATGGAAGAAGGTCTGGATGAATTGGTAAAAAAAGCACACGAAGATACGGTTGTCTATATACAACTTGTTCTTGGGGCTGTAAGAAAAATAGTCAGGGGAATGTAGAAACTACCAAAGGGTATAAACTACACCTTGATGTATCAGATCTTGGCTTTCCTCTAACAGCAATCGTAACGGGGGCAAATGTCCATGATAGTCAGCTTGCCATTCCGATCATTGATCCGAATAAACGCAGGGATAAAAATCGACCGCCGTTAGACATGGCTAAAAAAGTACGCTATAAAATCAGATCTACGGTAGAGAGGGCGAATTCTCACCTCAAAGATAACTTGATTCCAAAGGCGATTTATGTCAAAGGTCACACAAAAATCTCATTTGTTCTCATGACCTCTGTCCTTTGTTTGGCGGCTATAAAGTACTGCCTTTGAAAGTATTTATTCAGGTAATGTAAATACATGGAAAGAAGCTCTTGATACTAAAGAAAAAAAGACTAACGACGGATCAGACACAACTGATAAAATCACCGAAAGGGAGGTATCCCAGTAATTGGGGGATACAGTAATGTCTACAATCTGGCAAAACGTTTACTTAAAAGGATATTTTTGACAGTCTGGATTAACCTATTGTCACATAGTTCATATCCCTGTATAGTTTATTTATCGAAAGGGGAGTAGTTACCATCGCAGAATAAACAGCCGCCAGCGCATCCTTCATGAATGTCTGGTTCTGCGGCTCCGAAAACGGAGAAACAAGACCTTTTGCATAGAATGTCTGATAATCTATAGGGATCAGTCATTTTATGCGAAGGGTCTTTTTTTTCGGGGCAGCCTTGTGTTTTTGAAAGGAGATTTGTTATGGATATGAAGTGGATTGTGCTGACTATCGCAGTACTCATGTATGCGGTGGTTATCATGTTTCCCCAGCGGAAGGCCTGGGCAACACTGGTTGCAGCGGTTCTGGTGGTGGTACTCGGGGCGGTGACCCCGGTACAGGCTCTTGGAGAGCTGATCAACTGGCATGTTCTGATGATCTATGTGGGCAGCCTTGCTATTGCTGAACTATTCATCTATTCCCGTGTTCCCGCCCGAATTGCCGACGGTATCGTCGAAAAAGCGCCGAATGTGGGTATAGCAATTGTCGCCATACTAATGATGACTGGCATTATCTCCGCCTTCGTCGAGAATGTCGCCACGGTACTCGTCATGGCGCCTATCGCATTGGCGCTCTCCAGAAAACTGAAAATGAATCCCACCTACTTTATGGTCGGTCTTGCGGTTATGGCAAACCTTCAGGGAACTGCGACTCTGGTGGGGGATCCTCCCTCGATGATCTTCGCCAGCTATGCGAACTACGGATTCAATGACTTTTTCGTCTATGCCGGGCGTCCATCGATCTTCTTCGTCGTCCAGGTTGGAATGATTGCAGGAGCCCTCTATTTCTATGCCTACTTTGCCAAGCAAGGTGCAAAAAAGGTTTCTGTTGAAAAGGAAACTATCCTTTCACTTGTTCCCTCCATATTGCTCATCCTGATGATTGCAGGTCTTGCGGTTTGCTCCTTTTTCTTCGGCGGAGTCTCCATGATCTCAGGTCTCTTGGTTCTTGGACTGGGCATCGCCGGTGTCCTCTGGTACCGCTTTATCCGCAAGGAAAGTACCGCCGACACGGTGAAACTGGTTAAGGGACTCGACTGGGAAACTATCCTCTTTCTTATAGGTATATTCGTGGTGGTGGGAGCCATTGCCGAAACCGGACTGCTGATGGATTTTTCTGCCGTCCTCGCTTCGTTCATCGGCGGCAACGTACTCCTCGGCTTTGTGGTTATACTCGCTGTTTCCGTCATCATTTCGGGTTTTGTGGATAATGTGCCTTATATTATCGTGATGCTTCCCGTAGCGGCTTCTATTGCCGAGGGCATGGGTCTGCGCCCGGAACTCTATCTGTTTGCCCTGCTCATCGGCTCCTGTCTCGGAGGCAACCTCACACCCTTTGGCGCCTCTGCGAATGTGGTTGCCGTGGGTATCCTGAAAAAGGAAGGAGTCACACTGACCTTTCCGGGTTGGCTCAAGATAGGGTTGCCCTTTACGGTTATCACGACTGTTGCTGCTTCGGTGTTTTTGTGGTTTGTGTGGAAGTAGGTATCAAATAATAAAGAGCAGTGAGCAAGGAGAAAAGTATCTTCTTTGTTCACTGCTCTTTGTCTAATCGTTCTTTTTTATTCGGCTATAACCGAGTAACACCTCAAAGATTTCTTACTCTCCTGAGATCAGAGCGAAACGCACTCTGATTGTACTAATCAACACAGTCAGGATTCCTGCCAACAGGAACACTACCAGCGGCACGATCCATTGATACATACCGAACAAAGGAAGCATCCAGTTTGCCAAACCAGCGAGCTGTATCAGCAGAAAATAAACAACAATTGAGATACAGGGAGCTATAACAAAGATAAGCCGTTTTTTCTTCAATATCGCCGCTGCTATAACCGAAGCCAGCAGGGGTATACCTATAAGAACCAACACGATAGTTTTGATCGCTGGGAATCGTGCCGGATGGAGAGAGCCCTGTAATGCATCATACTGAACCCGCAGCTCCTGTACCGGATTCCTGTCCTTCTGGGGCGGCACCGCAATGGCAAACCCCGGTCTGCCGGGCTTGTCAGCCCTGTCGGAGACTGCGAGGTAGGCTGTCATCGCAGTAAGATCACCGGAACGGCTGTCGCCTCCCTGTTCAGCTCCTGCTTCAAGAGCCAATAGAAGCCGTTCTGCAAGGGGTTTTCCCTCAGCAAGGGCTGCTTCGTAGGCATCGAACGCCGCCTGAACAACTGCTTCCCCGTAGAGAATGTTTCCCTGAACAGAAAACCCGTCTCCGATCAGCGCCCCTGCCCAGGGGAGACAACTGCTTCCTGTGTAGACCGCAGCGTTGCCGTCGAGTGAAACGACTCCATACTGCTGTTCCGCATAAAGGAAATCGAATTCAGGATCGGTTATAACAGAGAGGATCTCCTCTGCGGAAGCTCCCTTGTTCAGCATCTCTATTCCCTTAAGCCGGGCTTCTTCGTTTGTTGCCGCCTGGGCTGCTATAACGCCTTTACCGGGGGCAATTCCCTGTATTACCCATACCATAGGCGTCCAGGACGCACCGGCGGAGCCCACTTCTCCGGTCTCCCTATCTACCGCCGTAATCGACCAGGTTGCGTAGAGGGAATGGAACATCGAAAAAAGGAGAAGTGAAAGAACCATTCTCATGAATATAGAGGGTTTTCTGTATATCATTATAATGAATGTAACACGCTTAGACTAGATTGTCGAGATTTTGTGTATAATTTGATTGCATTGTTTTATCACAAGTCCTTCAACCTCTGTTCCGTCAATGCACAAAATGCTGTATCTATCTCTATGCCTATATAATACCGTTCTCCTGCATTTTTACAGGCTACTCCGGTCGTTCCTCCTCCGTTAAAGGGATCGAGGACGATATCGCCGGGATTGGTTGAAGCGGCAACGATTCTGGTCAGCAGTGAAACCGGCTTTTGGGTTGGATGTTTCCCGCTCTCCTTTTCCCGTTTAGGGGTTACCGGTATCGACCACACGGAACGCATCTGCATATTCTCATTTTTCAGTTTATCTTCCGGGAAATGCCCCTGCTTCATCTGTTCATACTGAAAGGTGTGTTTGGCATTCTTATCCTTTCTCGCCCAGAGGAGGGTTTCGTGGGAGGCGGTAAAAAAACGGCAGCTTAAATTGGGGGATGCGTTGGGTTTAAACCATACTATGTCATTTAACATATGAAACCCCTGTTTTTGAAGCAGATATCCGCACTGATAAATACTGTGGTATGTGCCGCTTATCCAGATAGTCCCTTCGGGCTTTAAAATGCGCCGGCAAGCGGCTATCCATTCAGTATGAAAATTGCTGTCGTTTTCAAAGCCCTTGCTTGCGTCCCATGCGCCTTTGTTTACCGTGACCATCCTGCCGTTTTGGCAGGTAAAACCGTTATTGGATAACAGATAGGGAGGGTCTGCAAATATCATATCGATGGAATCATCCGGTATGCGAGATAGGATCTCCAGGCAGTCACCATTATATATGCTCTCGTGTTCAGAGAGATAATAGGGAGTCAGTTCTTTTTGGGGAGATGAAATGCCGGAAATGATTGTGTTAAAAGTATCCATAATAGCTCCCCCTCTCTGGATACTAACATACTTTTGCTGTTTTGTAAGTTAGTATCTCGGTTGTTTTAGCGTCCCCTTGACGCCCGCCGTACCTTGGGGCTACGATACACCATGATTGGAATAGTTGATTACAATGCAGGCAACATCCGCAGTGTGGAACTTGCCCTGCGGTCTTTAGGGCTTGAATACCATATAGCGAAACGGCCGTCGGAGCTTGAAAAAACCGAACGGCTCATCTTTCCCGGCGTAGGGGATGCCGCCTATGCGATGAAGCAGCTCTCCGCTTCGGGCTTTGATTCCTTCCTTAAGGAATATGCGGCTTCGGGGAGATATATCCTTGGGGTATGTCTCGGGTCGCAAATCATATTCAGCCGTTCCGAAGAAGGTGCCGATGCAAAGGTATCGGTCGATGCAAGTGCATCGGGCGAGGCATCGTACACCGAATGTCTCGGTCTTATTCCCGGCGTTATCCGCCATTTTGATGCGCTTCTTCCGTCAGAGGCAAAGGAACAACGGCTCAAGATACCCCATATGGGATGGAACAATATCCGTTACCCGGGGTCAAAGACCGAAACTGCCGCAGGCTCAAGTATTGATCCCCTCTTCCGGGATATCCCGGAGAATTCAGACTTCTACTTTGTCCACTCCTATGTTATCCAGCCGGAAAACCCTGATGTGGTCACCGCCTATGCGGATTATGGTATTCCCGTTCCTGCGGCTGTCAGGAAGGGTTCCGTGTTTGCCGTCCAGTTTCACCCGGAAAAGTCCGGGGCATACGGCCTCAAATTACTCAAGAATTTTGCGGAGATGTAATCTATGCTGAAAAAACGGATAATCGTCTGTCTCGATGTAAAGGACGGACGCACGACAAAGGGTGTGAAGTTTCTCGAAAACGTTGATATCGGAGACCCCGTAGAAATGGCGGCGGAGTACTACCGGCAGGGTGTGGATGAACTGGTGTTCTACGATATCATGGCATCCGCTTCCGGCAGAGGTCCCATACTGGATCTTATCAGGCGGGTAGCGGAGACGATCTTCATCCCCTTCTGCGTCGGCGGCGGCATCG
>JAITWB010000123.1 GCA_031285525.1 Spirochaetaceae bacterium | reverse complement strand
GGGGTTCAATTACTATAAGGCGGGGCTTGCCACGGGGGATTTGGTGGCGGATATCCTTGAGGGTGCAAAGCCTGCTGAGACGCCGGTGCGGTTTATTACCGATCCCTTGCAGTCAGATCTGGTGATAGACCTGGATGCGGCGGCAAACTGCGGGATTACCATTCCTCAGAAGTATATCGATATGGCGGGATATGTCTTTACCGGCGGAAAGATGGAAACTCGATAGGAAGACTATATGATAACGGGAATTCTCATTGAGGGATTGATTTACGGGATAATGGTGCTGGGGGTGTTTATCACCTTTCGGGTATTGGATTTTGCGGATATGACCGTGGACGGCTCCTTTCCTTTGGGGGCGGCTATCATGGCGGTTATGCTGATGAAGGGCGTGCACCCGGCGGCGGCTCTGGCCCTTGCCTTTGCGGGGGGCGCTCTGGCAGGGCTGGTGACTGCGCTGATCCATACCAAACTCAAGATTCCGGGACTGCTGGCGGGTATTCTGACCATGACCATGCTGTATTCGGTAAACTTGAGGGTGATGGCAAACCGGGCGAATCTTTCCCTGTTGAGGGTTCCTACACTGTTTACCCGGTTTTCCGGGTTTGCAGAGCGGTTCATGGATCCCGATCTTGCGCTGGTACTGCTTATGGTTTGTATCGTATTGGTCATAAAGGTGGTGATAGATCTGTTCTTTCATACCGATTATGGATTGACTATGGGGGCTCTCGGTTCAAACCCTCAGCTCATCATCTCTCAGGGGATGAACCCGGATGTGATTAAAACCAGCGGTATTTGTCTCGCCAACGGCCTGGTTGCTGTTGCCGGCTCCTTTACGGCGATGTATCAGGGCTTTGCGGATATCAACCTGGGGACGGGGATGGTGGTCTCCGGGCTTGCGTCGCTGATGATGGGGGAGTTTCTTATTCGGTCAAACAGAATAAGTATGCTTACACTGAGGGTTATACTCGGTTCGATTCTGTACCGGGGTCTGATGTATCTTGCTAGAACCTACGGTTATTATATCAATATGACCGCAAACGACTTTAAGCTGGTTACGGGGGTGCTTATTGTCTTTTGTATTGTAGTTTCAAAAAAGGAGCTCCATCCCCGGTTTCTGAGGAGACGGGAAGCAGTCCAGAGCGAAGAGAGGGGGCAGAGATGATCAGGACAGAAGCTATTTCCATGGTGTTTGCTCCGGGAACTCCCGACGAGAATACGGCTCTGAAGAATATCAGCCTTACCGTAGGGAAGGGCGACTTTGTGACGGTTATCGGCTCCAATGGGGCGGGAAAATCGACCCTCTACAATGCCATTGCAGGAACGCTCATGCCTTCCGGGGGACGTATTTTCATTCGGAATACAGAAACCGGGCAGGAACAGGATATTACCCGGGAGCCGGAGTTCAGGCGGGCCCGTTATATAGGAAGGATTTTTCAGAATCCCCTGCTGGGTACGGCGGGGAAGATGACTTTGGCGGATAATATGATGATCTGCCGCAAGAAAGGGTATAAGGGACTTCGTATCAGCCTGAACGCCCAGATGCGGGAGTATTTTAGGGAACGCCTGCGAGTCTTGGACATGGGACTTGAGAATCGCTTGAACGATAATGTGGAGCAGTTTTCCGGCGGACAGCGTCAGGCCCTGACTCTGCTAATGACGGTTATGTCGGAGCCCTCTCTTTTGCTTTTGGATGAACATACGGCGGCTCTGGACCCACGTAACGCCGAGATCGTGATGGAGCTGACCCGCCGTTTTGCCGCAGAATATGGGCTTACAGTGATGATGATCACCCACAATATGACTCATGCGCTTGAGTACGGCAACCGGCTTTTGATGATGGATTCGGGGGAGATTATTCTGGACCTCCGAGGGGAGGAGAAGGAAAAGCTCACCTCGGAGGAGATTGTGCGGCGGTTCAGATCGATTAAACAGCGGGAGCTGAATAGCGACGGGATGCTGCTGAACAACTAGCAAAGAACAAGGAGCAAATAGGAAAGTAGGAAAGTAGGAAAATCCTAATGTCGCGTTCCGTCCCGATATCCCGGAAGCTCATCCTCCCTTTGCTCATTGCTCCCTTCTATTTGCTCTTTGTCTCCCTACCCCATGGATGAGTCGTAGAATACTACAGCATTTCGGGTTTTCTTGGCTTCATATAAGGCGATGTCTGCGTGTTTGATTGCATCATCAGTACTTGCGTTTCTATCCAATCGTACTACGCCGATGCTGATTGTCACCTGAGCTGAAATGCCGTCCGTTTCATCTTTGGTGACAGAATTGCCGACGGCTTCGTGAATCTGCTTTACTATATTACGAGCCTGTTCCAGGTTTACTCCGGGCATGATTGCGGCAAATTCTTCACCGCCGTATCGGGCAAGACAATCCGTTTTCTTCATAAATGAGTTCATGATGCCGGATATATTGGTCAGTACTTTGTCTCCAAAGGGATGTCCGTAGGTGTCGTTTATGTTCTTAAAATGATCCACATCAGCCATAAAGACCATGACAGGGAAATCCTTCCGCTTTATCGCCTTGAGCTGGGTTTTTAGGAAGTTGGTGAAAAAACCGCGATTGTAAATGCCTGTTAAACTGTCGGTAAAAAATCGTTTCTCGATACTGTTGGAGGTCATGAGCAGCAATAGTATCGCCAGCAGCGCAAAAATAACGGTATTGACGAGAATCACAGAGAATTGGTTTCTCATAATGTTTCGGTATTGCTGAAAAGACACATCCACCCCTGCAAGCGCCAAAAGTTCGCCTGTTCTTTGATCGAAAATAGGCGCATATGCAGAAAGAATATGTCCCCAGGGGTTTGTTACAAAACGTCCTACGTATATGGACTCAGTGTCATATGCTGTTTTTCTGTTTATTGTGATATCCTCAAGTGTACCGGGAGGCGAGAAATCGGGAGAGCCTGGCAGAGCGCCATCCAAGACATACATGATCTCTGTTGCAGATACTCTGCGTTCAATATACAGAAATGCTATGTTATCGGCATTGCCTGAGTGGATTTTCTCAAGGTTTGCTTTGGTACGGATATAATATTCACTGCTGGTATCCATTGTACGCAGATATTCTTTTAAGGAATCCGTATTCTGTTCAAGAAGGGTTGCAACGGAAACAGCAATTCCTAAGCATTTATTGCCCAGCTGCTCCCTCACTGTAGCCCCGGTGATTGTGTACATGACAATCTGCAGGAGCAGCGAAACGGCAACCATAATCGAAAAAAACAGCAAGAAAACACGAAACACATACGAACGAATCCCATCCATTATGCCCCTCCGTCCTATGTGGCTAATGCACTGGTATGATCTCTGGACATTGTATACCAGACGGCTTAATAAAACAATGATTTTTTTTGAAAAAAATCCCTTTTTAGTTGTGTAGTTCTATACAATCAGACCTGTCGTCTAAAGACATTGCTCCGCCGTCTTAAGACAATGAACGGCTGTCTAAAGACTTTGACTTGGAAACTAAAGAATCTACTCCGGATTCTTAAGAATCTGCTCTGGAAACTTAAGAATCTGACTCGGATTCTTAAGTATCTGCTCTGGATTCTTTAGAATTT
>JAITWB010000118.1 GCA_031285525.1 Spirochaetaceae bacterium | reverse complement strand
GGAAAGAGGCTGTTGCCCAAGCCTTGCAGGGTGTACCGGAATATGAAGAGCAGCGCCAGAATGCTGTAACAGCTTCCGGTGTAGATAAGATAGGTATGGGTGAACGATACTGCTTCGGGGCTTGCTCCCACAAAAAGAGCGGCAGGATACTGTCCGGCAAAGACATAGATGCATCCCACTACAATACTGATTGCGACAGAAAGGAGGGAACACTGGAATAGACCTGTCTTGATACGCTGATACTTCCCTGCACCGTAATTCTGGGCGGTGTATGCCGCCATGGCAACCCCAAAACACGCCAGCGGCATGACGGCAAATTGCTCCAGCTTTACCCCTGTCGTAAATCCTGCAACCGCAATAGTACCCAGTCCATTCAGTGCGGCCTGAATAAGCAGACCGCCGATACCGATTATGCACATCTGGAATCCCATGGGCAGCGCTATCTTGAGATGAGCAGCGGCATCATCCAAGGCTATCTTCCAATCCTGCCGGGAAGTCCGCAGTACGGGAATCCGTTTTATAATAAACAGCATACAGAGAAGCACTGAAATACACTGAGCGATAATCGTTGCAACTGCGGCGCCCCTCACTCCCATTTTGAAAATGAGAATAAAAACATAGTCGAGGGCAATATTGATAACAGAGGCAATTATCAAAAAATACAAGGGGGTTCTGCTGTCCCCCACTGCCATGATGAGATAGGACAGCAGATTGAATATAATAGTGATTCCGATCCCGCCGAAAATAATCACCGCATAACGCCATGCGTCATCCAGTATCTCCGGAGGTGTTCTCAGTAATACGAGAATGGGGCGCCCTGCAAAAACGGCAAAGAGGGTCAGAACGACCGCCAGGAGTACACTGAGCACTGCGCTCACCGCAACGCTTTTGCGTACCCCCTGCTCGTCCTGTGCCCCGAACCGCTGGGCGGTTACAATGCTGAGGCCGTTGGTAAAGCCCAGGACGAATCCAACAAGCAGAAAGACAAAACTGCCGGTTGAGCCCACCGCTGCAAGAGCTGTAACGCCGATAGTACGCCCTACGATAAACGTATCAGCCGCATTATATAATTGCTGAAATACTTGTCCTATAAGTAACGGGATGGTAAACGATACTATTAACCGTATCGGACTTCCTTCGGTCATGCTTTTTGTCATTGCATAGCTCCTTCCGAAAGCTAGTTATGTAAATATATTACATAACTAGCTTTCGGAACTATGTTATATAATTGTATTCGTGTCAAGAGAGTCCTACGGTCCATCGATGGTCAACGGCGGTCAATTCAGCGTAGGCGACGGCATACTTGAAACAGTCTTTACCTCCCTATCCCCTTCACCACCACCCACGTTGCTCCGCTTCCTCCGTCCCTGTTGTCGGGATGACCTGATGCACCGAGCCGTGGACTGCGGCGGATGAATTCCTGCACCATCGAGGAGAGGACAGCGGTGGTTCCAGAGTGGTTGCCCTTTCCGTGTATTATCAGTACTTTGCGAAAGCCCTTTCGGCAGCAGAGATCGATAAAATCAGAAAGCTGCCGCCAGGCTTCGTCCCGGGAAAGACCGTGGAGATCCAGGTGAGCCTCCACGGGAAGGTTCTTGGGGGCGATGTGCAATCGTTCCTGCTTTTCTGCGGCGGCGTCCTTATCTGTCGTGCCGTAACGGTCAAGCCATACCTCAACGGGATTCTTCGCAGAGGGGTTTCTCTTGACCGGTTTTTTCGTAACCAGATCTCTCGACGGAACTGCGTCGGCTTTTTTCGGCGTCTTCACAGGCGGTTTGTTGTGTACAGGCTTTTTCGCCGTTCCGGAGGAGCCATTCTCCCATTGTTCCAGAATGTCACCGAAATCCCTTGCTTTTCTCTTACTCAATTCGGTTCACGTTCCTTCAATAGGGTATAACGAAAACGGTTTCTGTCCAGCCGCTCCGATTTTCTCCAAAGTGTATTTCTGACCACGAGCCAGCCTGCTTTCCTATTCTCACCGGTGTCCCCGGCGGCAGTTCCGCTAAAACGGAGGAGCTCTTCTCGGGGATGGTCTTCACGATTCCCCCGGTGTGTACGCCCTGAGGAGAAGCCGCTCCTATAGCGAGGAAGATGCCCGCAGCAAGTCCTGCCCCGGAGAGGAACAGGGCGAATACAGCCGCAACAGGGTGTTTCTTTCTTATAAGCAGGAAGAGGATGAAAAACAATACGATTACGACAAAGGCTACGGGAAGCAGACCGCCCGGAACCGGGTTGTCTGTTCCGGTGATGCCCAGCGACGCCTCAGCCTCTTTGCGTATATGGCGGTAGAGGGGGAACAGGGGAGACCTCTTTTCGAGCCCCCGCAAAAGAGCGAGAGCTTGAGGATAGCTGCCAGCTGACCAGTAGGCAAGCGCCGGAGCAAGGGCTGCAGCCATTACGTTCAAGGGCGGCTCGGTTAAGCCTTTCGGAGGGGGCGGCAGTTCCGTTTGCAAAACAACGTCCCCTGATGTATTTGGTGCGGTGCCGAGGGCCGCCGCAGACGAAGCAGCGGGCGCAGAAAAGGCTTCTCTGATGATGGGAGAGGGTAACGAAGATGAAGCGCCTCTCGATGAAAGCCTTTCTACGCTGACCAGGGCAGGTGTTGAAGAGATCTCCTTGGTCTCCCCTCCTAACCCGGTTACTGCGGCGGTTACCGATGGAAGGGGTTGTTCCCCCGAGAAAAGCGGTGTCCAGGAGAAGCGGATTCCCCCTTCGGGGCTGCCAGAGAGGTTGCCTTCTCCGAGGGAGTCCTCTTCGAGGAAGCCCTCTCCGACGGACTCTTCCGATAGAAGGCTGAGCAGGGCGTTTTCGGGGAGGGAAAAGGATACGTCCCCGGCGAAAGAAGCGTTCACCGTCCGCAGGGTAAGGATCGCCTGCTCTCCGGCGGAAAGGGTGTCTGCGGAGACGTCCCAAAAAAGACCCGGTTCAGGAAGCTGCGCTGACGATTCAGGCCGGGAATCGAGGGCGATGGTTATGGTTTCGGGCTCTGTTGAAGGGGCGCCAGCCTTTCGGAGGGTTAGTACCGCTGTCAGCGGTTCAGTCTGTTCTAAATGGAGCGGACTGAGGGTAAACTCCAGAGTAGTGTATAAGCCGGAAGGGATTTGCAAGCTATCGTCAGAAGAGCCGGGGACGCTGTAGTAGCGGGTCTCTTTTTTGGATGTCAGCGGGGTGATGCCGTCAGGGAGTGACAAGAAGACATCCGCAGGGGCGGTTCCTGCTATAAGCACGGTATAGGTAACTGCTCCGGTACCGGAGAGCGCACCCGTCTCGGAGACGAAGGGGGTGAGGGTATATATCTGTTCGGCGAAGCTTTGAGTAAAGCAAGGGAGGGACAGAGCCATGAAAAGGGCTAGTAGTCCAGTACGCCGCCTGAGTTCTGTGGTTCTTCCTGATTCTTCCATTGATTTTCTTCCTTTGCCCTGATGATTGAAAAAAGTACCTCCCCGGCTTCGGAAGCCGCTTCTTCCGAAGATGTCCCCGAAGGAGCGCTGCCGGGAGAAGAGGCGGGGGGAGACTCCTCCTGGGGAATGAGGCTTTTCTCCAGAT
The DNA here is from genome assembly GCA_031285525.1 of Spirochaetaceae bacterium. The sequence goes on along the minus strand of JAITWB010000118.1, from coordinate 89 downwards.
TGATCTTTGCGTCGATACTGGAGGGTCGTATCCTCAAAGCCTGCCTGAAGGATGCCGCCGCTTCGGTAAAATCCCCCTGATTCCATGCG
>JAITWB010000245.1 GCA_031285525.1 Spirochaetaceae bacterium | reverse complement strand
ATCTCGACACCCCGGAAGTCCATTTCCTCTCTTTTCTACCTTCTATTTTCTACCTCGTTTCTCATTTTTACCTTCTCCTTTCTCCTTTTTCTTGACATCACCCTAAGTTTTTTTATACTTAACTATAGACGATTTTCTATACCCTTATAGGCGTAGAGAAACTACTCTGAGGAGGTACAGTAATGTATTGTAACGAACTTACAGAACGGGATAATCACTATTTAATCCCGATTTCAGATATACAGAATTTTGATACAACACAATTTGCCCGCTATTTTCCACATCCGATTTCTGAAAAGCCATGTCACAGCAAGAGGGAAAAGAAATGTCATATTACTGACTTAACACCAAGGCAAATCAATAATCCCAATTTCCAGCCTAAAAAATGTGAGGCAGGAAGTCCCGAAAGGGTTCTTGAAGGAAGATCCCAAGGGGGGTGCAAAAAAGAGTGTACCCTTCACAAGGGTACTTCCATTCATAACAGACAGGATTGCAGGGTCACTCTGCAACAAAAAAAATCGCCGGGAATGGACACGACCGTATGTACCTCTATAGAAATAGAAGGAGCGCCGACAAACCTGAATCTGCGTTTATACAGAACCCCTTGCTCATCTGAATTGTTCTTTTCACTTAAAGAAATTGAATCAATCTGGCATCTCTGTGAGATGAACGAAACATATAACACGGCAGCGCCCTATTTCAGTAACCTATACAAGACTTTCTCCTCTGTGAGAGAAATGGCAAAGACCAGATTATTGATAGAAGAAAGGGGGTCAATATGAACAAGACCGGCAATAGCGTCCTTTTTGCAGGGGAATACCCTATCAGCAACACAAACATACCTGTTAGATATATTCTCATGAAGAATGACGATTCAGAGAATACGGGACATGCCCTTCACGGGGACAAGACCAACTATATCGTTTGCGCTGTTGATTACAACATATATGCGAGCGGAACAAAACCGTATTTGGCGCTTAATTGTTTTTTTCGTCAGGTGGAGAAATACAAAAATAGCATTCTTTCAAAGTACACATACATAGAAGACAGGTGTGATGTTTTCATCAGGGCTTACAAAAAAGCCGTTAAGAGCAAGCCAAAGAAATCGGAGAAGGCAAGACAAGAGCATTTAGCGGTATCCATTGCGGATGAAGAATTTGAAATGCGTGTTCAATTAGCGGATCTCTATACTGTTTCCGATACGGAAAAGGAAAAAGAGATATGTATCGGTTTGCTTACCAAACTTGATACGATTAATTCTGAAGAAGACTTCATAGCTCTTTGCAGAGAAGCCGCTTCGATTAAGGAGGACACTCAAAAGACATTCACAGCAGGTACGGCACCGTATAAAGAGAGAGGTCAGTTTGGTAAAAATTACTATATCTGATTTCTTTTTGTTGTTTTTTTACATCTTTTCAGATATTTTGCAAATGCCTCAACTTGTTATTTTTCAAACTTTCTGATATACTACGCGGTATATCTATAAAATCTGTGGATTTTTCATTTTTAACCGAGGAGGTATGTGTCTTATGGATTCTGACCCTGGCAGTCAGCGGCGTAACAGACTCACCAATGTAAGACCAACACCCTTCCGGTTCAGTAAGCTGAGGATAGCTTTCTCCTGAACATACCCGGAAAGGGAAACACAGGAGTAGTATCATGATAACAATCTGGACACAGCAAGAAGGCAGACTGGTAAAACAGGAAAACGCCGATAGAGCTGATCAGCGCAATATCTGGGTAGACGCCCGAGATGTCACCCGTGAAGACATACGAATACTTGAAGAGGAATACGGAGTAAGCCAAGAGCATATTCTGGATATCCTCGACCAGGATGAACTGTCACGAATTGAAAAAGAGGATGAGTACACCCTTATCATAGCCCGTCTGCCCGTATATATAGCCTCCGACGATGTGAGTTACTTTACAATCCCCCTCGGCATCGTACTCTATCCGGGTATGCTCATAACCATCTGTTGGACAGACTGCGAAGTACTCAAGGACATAGCCCTCAACCGCATCAAAGGTTTGAGCCTCAAAGATTTTCCCGCCTTTATTATCAGGCTCCTCAGCAGGGCGGACACCATCTTCCTGCGCTACCTTAAAGAGATAAACCGCCGTTCCACGGTTATACAAAAGGAATTGCAGCTTTCGATAAAAAATAAGGAACTTATCAAGCTCCAGAACCTCGAAAAGTCATTGGTATTCTTTACCACTTCCCTCAAAAGCAATCAGCTGCTGTTGGAGAAACTGGCGAAAACACGGATACTCAGACTTGACGAGGAAGATCGGGACTGGCTTGAAGACGCGGAGATAGACAATCGGCAGGCTATCGAAATGGCGGACACCTACAGCAATATTATTTCGGGAATGAGCGACGCCTTTGCTTCGGTTATCTCAAACAACCTGAACAGCGTCATGAAACGGCTTACGGTTATATCCCTTATACTGATGATTCCCACCTTCATCACCAGCTTTTTCGGGATGAACATCCCCCTGCCCTTCTCCGACTCCGGTTGGCTCGGGGTGGGAGTCCTCATCCTTGCCTGCGGATGCAGCTCCATCATTGCCGCAATCTTGCTGCGGGAAAAACACCAGAAGAGCAAGCGGGACGAACCCACCCGCAGAGGAAGGCCACGGAAAATGCTTTCCGGGAAGTCCCGGTAATAGCTCATACAGCCGGAGAAGCGTTATATCCTCCGGCTATTTCATCCGTGTACTACAGAGAACTCCTGAGTTCTGTCAAGAGAGATATAACATTCGAGGAAAAACCGAGGAGCGTTTCGTAATCCTCCTCCATCTTCTCTGCAGAAACGCCAAGCCTGCTGGAGAAAATCTCCCCTACCAGTTTGTGCATCTTTTCATGTTCAGCGTCGAGTTTCATAAACACACTGTTTGATCCGGTCTGAGTCTCCCGCTGACTGTCTACCCACTTCCCCAGATCGCAGGTGTGATGGGTTCCGGTCTCTATTCCAAAGCCGCTCATCTTTCCGTCCAAAATAGCCCTGACCCGAACAACCCACATCAAATGTTTGAGGACTATGGTAGTAAAGGGAAAGGGATCCGGTGCAGTAAAGGTCTGTGATGCGGCAACATCTCTGTCAACCACCGCCTGAAACGATCCGGCAGAGGCGATGATATTCTTGAAGGCCTCGATGGTATCCGCCGATCCTGAGGCAACATCCGAAGCCGCTTCCCGGATATTCACGCCCAGACCGCTTACGTGGCGCACATTCTCCGAAACCTTTTTGAGCTGAGAAGTCACAGCGGCAGACCGATTGCGCAAGTCAACGCTTCCTGAGGTAAGCACCTGGGCAGTCTTCACCACCTCGTTGCTTCCCATAGTCAGTTCATGCATATTCTCGGTAATGGTATGAAATGAGTCGGTAGTCTCTTCGACCCGTTCTTCTATCCACCGCATTGCAGAACCTGCCACATCGGCGGCATTACGAACCTCGTCGAGGGTTTCGATCATGCTTTTGAGAGTTCCTGCAATATTGGCGGCATTGGTTCTGGTTACTTCCGACAGCTTCCGAATCTCATCGGCAACCACGGAAAAGCCCCTGCCTATATCTCCGGCATGGGCGGCTTCTATGGAAGCGTTCATAGCGAGGAGGTTTGTCTGGGCACTGATCGCATTTATCGAGGTAACCACCGTTTTTATGGAAGCCACATTCCGGTTAAGAACCTCCACGACCTCCAATACCCGTTTTACCTTCTCGTTCCCGTCACTCGCAGAGGCAGACAGATTTGTCGTCACCCCCAAACTCGCATTGACAATATCGGTAACCGAGCTGATGGACGAAGACATCTGTTCGATAGCCGAAGCGGAACCGGAAACCGTATCAGACTGAGTATCAACGAGGCGGTTAACCTGATCCATCACCGTATAGATCTCGGTCACCGCATCAGCAGCCCCTTCAAGACGTTCACTGAAGTGGCTGAGATTTTCATCCTGAATATGGGTCTTACTGATAATGCGGGAAGAAATCTGTATACCCGACTGCACTGCAAAAGCAAGCTGTTCGGAAGCCTTCAGCATATTAGTCATATCATCGCTGGGAATATCCACCGATGATCGCGCACTTTGCGCCGCACTTTGTGCATCTGACAGGCCGTTGGCTTTGCCCCGGCTGGATGCTTTCTTATCAATATGAGTATTAAACAATGCCATACTTATAATGATAACATACTATAGTGCATAATGACATAGCCTTTTAGTGGAATTTTGCTCCCACAGATGCCATTACCCTAAAGAATCCCGGAAAGGATACATCGCAGCATTCCGCATCGGGAATACTGACAGCGCCATTCGTTATCCCCAGTCCGGCGCAGGCAAGAGCCATGGCAACCCGGTGATCATGGCAGCTATCCACCACTCCGCCGTGAAGGGCAAAGAGCGGATTATGTCTGTTATGCCCCCGGATACGCAGAAAATCTTCCCCCTCGGATATATCCGCTCCAAGCCGGGAGAGTTCCCTGCACATCAGCGAAATACGGTCGGTCTCCTTGTGGCGGCACACCCCGATATTGGTCAGCAGTGTTTCCCCTTCACAAAAGCAGGCAAGAGCAGCAAGGGCAGGTACCGCATCGGGCATAGACGAGCAGTCTGCGGTTATCCCTTTAAGCACATTTCCTCCCTTCACAGTGAGTTTCGCCGAAGCCTCGTCAAGGGTCAAATCCCCTCCCATAGCCTTGAGCAGATCCACGATAGCTGCGTCCCCCTGGCTGCCGGAACAGTCGATGTTTTCGATTTCGAGTACCGAATCGGTCATAAGCGCCGCAATAAGAGGAAACGCCGCTCCCTCCCAGTCAGAAGGAATGGTTCGGTCAAAGGCAGTGAACCGCTTCGGGCCGGTAACAGTTATATGCCGCCAGTTTTCTTCATCCACAGCAAGCTCTGTCCCCAGGGAACGAAGCCAGTCTGCGGTCATCTTGAGATACGGGGTCTCCCCAGGTGCAGTAAGCGCTATCTCAGTACGCCCTTCCATGAGAGACGCGGCGATCATAATCCCGCTGACATACTGGGAAAGGGTTCCCGTGGTGACCACCTTGCCGGGACTCATTCGGCCTTTGATGATAAAAGGCGGAGCGTTTACTCCCGGACGGGTGGTCATACATTCGGCGCCAAGCTGTACCAATGCCTCCGCCATATGCATCACCGGACGCATCCTGATGGATTCATCCCCGGTAAAAACGCTGTACCCCTCCAGAGCCGCCGCCACCGGGGCGAGAAAATAGAGCACCGACCCGGAGTTCCCCACATCCACCACATTTTCCGGCAAGTGCAGCTTGCTCCCAGCCCCCCGGATCGTCCAAACATTAGACGAAGCCAGCTCAGCAGGAGTCATATCAATTTCCGCCCCAAACTCACGGATACACGAAATGCAGGAAAGACCATCCTCACTGGT
>JAITWB010000167.1 GCA_031285525.1 Spirochaetaceae bacterium | reverse complement strand
CTATACCTGCAGTAAGGCACTCCTTCGTCACCGCCATCAGATGCTTCGCCTCATCGGACACCTCCCCGATAGGGATCGTCACGGCGCTGTCACTGATATAGCCGTCCAGATTTATTCCCACATCGAGGGACACAATATCCCCGGATCGAATCTTCTTCCGCTTCGAAGGAATCGCATGAATAACCTCATTATTCACCGACACACAGGTTCCCGCAGGAAAGCCCGTACTCAGCCACGCCGGCGTACCGCCGTGATCCACCATAAAAGCAACGCAGAGAACATTAATATCTTCGGTAGTCATCCCCGCCTCAATCTTGGGAAGCACCTCATCATACATAGCCGCAAGCAGCCTGCACGAACGGCGAATACCGTCCATCTGTTTTTCATTTTTAAGCCGAATCATCTATTGTACCTCAACAAGCCGCTTCTTCATCTGCCGGGGCACGGGCATGACCGGGTCAAGCCGCAGCGCCTCCTTCAAACAGATTCCAGCCGTATATATATCACCCATCCGCTCATAGGCCTCAGCCATACGGCGAAAGAAAAACGCCTCATCCTTACGGGGAAACCCCAAATCCAGGGCAGTCTCCCAGGAATCGAGCGCCAACTCATCACACACCGAAAACGCAATTTTATTCCGCAGCAAATCCTTCGTCAGACTAATCACCTCAGGGAAGAAATGCAAAAAATAGGACTTCTCCCGCTCCAGCCTGATAATCTCCGCCAACAACAGGAAAGACTCGTAATAATCCTCCCTAAAAAAAAGCTCCTCAGCAAGGATAAAACCGCAATCCATAAAATCCTCCCGGGAAAACCAGGAGGCGAGGGTAAAGCCCTCAGGCGAATTCCGCCTCGTCCGATACTCCTCAACAGCATCATCTTCCCGATCATGGAGCAGATCGAAAAAAATAAGAGTCGCCCTGGTCTTGTCATCGTTTTTGGAAAGCAGCCACATACGGTAATTAAACGTCTCTTCCATATGCCGGGTCTCTCTCGCCATCATGTAGGACGAATCAAAAGCCCTCCGCTGCTGCACATCAGAAAGTATCTCATAGGCCTTCAGCAATTCCTGAAAAGCATCAGTATCAGTATCCGCCACGTCAGGATGGAGTAGTTTTGCTTTTTTTCTAAATGAACGCTTTATTTCCGCCGCAGAGGCCGAAGGAGGGACACCAAGTATTTTATAACAATCTTTCACCTGTGTTTCATCACCCCAGCTTCTTGCCTACCGCCGTCGCATGATCCCCGTCCAGAACCACCTCAAAGTAATCGAGTTTGATTCCCTCAGCTTCCATCAACCTCATAAGATTACGGCTCGTCTTTGCCGACGAAAACCCGCCCTTAACCACCAAAGCCGCCCCCTTCTTCCCGGAAACCATCCCCGCATTGGCGAGAACCTCGGTAACCTTCGGCGGCAGCTTGCCCCCAAAAAGACCAGCTACGGGCACAATAACCGCAATATATTCAGCAAAAGAAAGCTTCACATTGGAAGCGTCCTTTATTCCATCATAAATCGTAACCTGATGCCCCTTGGACACAGCGCCCTTTTCGAGATTCTTAATAATATCATCAGTCTTAGCCTTACCAGAAGGCAAGAAATGGAGAATCGCTACCCGCATGTTTCCCTCCGAAGTCGATTTAAGCCGCGTAACTTGTTACGCCAGCTTGTACAACTGCTCTATGTGTTTTTCCTTCACAATCAACACTGAACAGCGTGCATTGAGCAGAATCTTCCGGTAAGAAGTAGAAAGCACATCCCGCTGATCCGGCAAATCCCGTTCCCAGCCTCCGAGAAGAATAAGACCAGCGTCTTTTTCTTCCGCAGCGGTAATCACCTCAGACCAAATAGCGCCCTTTCGTACCTCAGTCTCGATAGGAACCCGCTTTTCTTTTGCCAGCTCCTCCACGTACTTCAGATACCCGGCGCCGTCGGAAAGCAGATTCGACTCATACTCACTGCTCTCCTCCTCGACGAAGAACTTGTTCAGTGTCAACTGCTTCAGTGTTGCCGTATCAACAACATACACCGCCTTCAGGTTACAGTGGTACAGCTTTGCCATCAAAATACCATACTGAACCGCATGAATCGACGCCTCAGTACTATTCACATTGATAAGTATATTCTGAAAAAGGGGCTTTATCATCGTTGTGCATTTCCTCCCTGCTTTGCCTTCAAAGCCTTCAGTACGAACACATTCTCCCGTTCCCGCTCTTCAAGGACACCCTCGATATATTTCTTGGTCTCCGCCGTCTGGGGAATAACCATCTTATCCAGAGCATTAACCCGCCGCTGGGTCTTCTTTACCTCACCAGCCAGTCTCCAAACAATGGTCCGAATGGATGCCATCTCTGTCAACAGCTTCAGCAGCTCAAAGAAGTCTATCATGACTTTATCCGAATCTGCAAACGAATTCATAAAAGAACTGGCAAGTTTTCTCGGAGGAAGCTCAACGGATATACTGGAAAAGCTCATACCCCCGGCGGTCACATCTTTTTCGGTCACCAGAAAATCATAGTGGATAACCTTGGTCATCTGCTCCACCCGGTCGCCGCCGATCGCTATAAGCATCCGCTTGAGGGCAGGGTAGGCCTCCTTAATGGCGGCCTCAATATCCCTCTCCAACAGCTTCACCCGCTCAACCATATGCATAAGCTCCATAACCAGAATCTCACGCTTCTGTTCGAGCAGCTCATACCCGTCCTTTGCCGTATGAAGCTGTTCTTTTACGCTGAGCAGATTAGACTTTGTGGGCGCAACATTCAGCCTCGCCATTAATACTCCTCTTTATTCGGAAGCAGGAAGATACTTCTTAATGAAATCCTCCCGAACCCGGTACAGCTCATCCTTGGGCAGATAGGTAAGCATCTTCCAGCCTATATCGAGGGTCTGCTCAATCGTCCGATCCTCAAACTCACCCTGAGTCAGGAACTCCTGCTCCATCCGCTCCCCAAACCGGAGATACTGCTTATCAGTCGCAGAAAGCTCCTCCTCACCGATAATGGCCGCAAGGTTACGGATACTCTTCACCTTCGAATACGCCGCAAAAAGCTGACTGGAAATCTCCTTATGATCTTCCCTGGTCATCCCCGAACCGATACCGTCCTTCATAAGCCTGGAAAGGCTGGGCAGTCCTGCCACCGGAGGATACATACCCTTCTGAAAGAGCTCCCTGTCAAGAACTATCTGTCCCTCGGTTATATACCCAGTCAAGTCCGGGATAGGATGGCTAATATCATCGTTAGGCATAGTCAGAATCGGAATCTGGGTAATGGAACCCTCTGACCCCTTAATCTTTCCTGCCCGCTCATACAACTCCGCCAGGTCTGAATACAAATATCCGGGATACCCCTTCCGTCCGGGAACCTCGCCCCGGGTGGTAGAAATCTCACGAAGCGCCTCGCAATAGTTAGTCATATCAGTCATAACCACGAGAACGTGCATACCTTTCTCATAGGCGAGATATTCCGCCGCAGTCAAAGCGCAGCGAGGGGTAATAATACGCTCAATCGAAGGCGCATCCGCCAAAGACTGGAACATAACAACCTTCGAAAGAACGCCGGAAGACTCAAATGTATCGATAAAAAACCGGGCAACGTCATACTTAATACCCATACCGGCAAAAACCATAACGAAGCTCTCATCAGCGCTCCGAATCTTTGCCTGCCTGATAATCTGCGCCGCCAACCGGTTATGGGGCAGACCGTTCCCCGAGAAAATCGGCAGCTTCTGCCCCCGAATCAGGGTATTCAGCCCATCGATAGAACTGATTCCGGTCTGGATAAAGTCCCTCGGATACACCCGGGCATAGGGATTAATCGGATACCCGTTAACGTTTACCTTCTTGGAAGAGATAATCTCCGGATACCCGTCAATAGGCCGTCCCAGTCCGTCAAAAATACGGCCCAAAAGTCCTTCACCCACCCGCAGCTCCATAGGAGTCTCAAGAAACTCCACCGTCGCATCATCTAGG
>JAITWB010000159.1 GCA_031285525.1 Spirochaetaceae bacterium | reverse complement strand
GGCAATCTCCGCCGAATATCCGGAGCTGCGATCCTGCATCATTACCGAGCAGATTCACTACCTCTGGAACCGCAATATCCCTTATGAGGCGGATGTGTTCCTGTTTGAAAACCGCTGCATGTCCCTGCTGAACCTGGAATGCCCTGCCGACTGGCGGGAAAGCTACGCGGAAGCCTTGGATTTGTACAAAGGGAATCTGGACGCGCCTTTCTCCACGGACGAGTGGATCAAAGGCCGGGGGATGTACTACCAGGAATTGTACTTAAAACTCGTCTACCGATACGTAAGCTATTTGAAGGAAGAAAAAGAATACGAAACCATCATCAATATATGCCGCGCGGCCCTCAATATCGAGGCGTTCGACGAAAATCTGAATTTAGAGCTGATGTATGCCCTGAAGGAGATCAACCAAAATAACGCGGCTCTCCTTCATTACCGCCACTCCACGGATATGTACTACAAATACTTAGGCATGGAACCCTCCAACAAGATGCTGGAGTTTTACCGCCACCTCATCAAGGCGGATCTGGGCGTCCAGGAGAATCTGGCGATTGTCAGGGAAAAGCTTGTAGAGGATAAGCTGGGAAACCAGGCGTTTCTGTGCGACTACTCTATTTTCAAGGATATTTACCAGCTTCAGTTGCGGAATGTGGAACGCTGGGGCGTGCAGATGTTTCTAGCTATGGTTGTGGTGGAAAACACGAATCAGAATGAGGAATTTGAGCCGTTTATCCTAGATCAGATCATGCGGAGCTTACTTGATATTCTGATGGGCAGCCTGCGTAGAGGCGACATCGTAACCCGGTACAGTGCGTCGCAGTATGCGATTTTGCTCCAGATGACTTCGCTCCGGGACGGTGATATTGTCATCGACCGTGTTCGGAAAGTATTTTGCGAGACAAATCAGAACCCCTATGCCAAGATTATCTTTCAGGTAGAGCACATATCGCCGAAATAGGAGTATAGTAAAAGCGCCCGCCCCTCAGCGAGAGGATGGGCGCTTTTTGTTCGTATGTTGAAAATCTAAAAAGATCGTGATACACTGTACAGTGTATCACGATCTGATGTCGAGAGGAGATGTCCTATATGCAAGAAACAAAAACCATCCATGTAAACCGTTGGGGCAATGGTTTGGGTATACGCTTGCCCAAAGAATTCATTGACAAGGTGGGAATTACAGAAACTTCGCGGGTAGAAGTTCGTTCAACCGATGACGTGCTAATGGTAAGCTGTGTGAAAGAACCCCGTAGACATATTCCTCTTGCCGAGCGTCTTAAGAATTGGGATGGCAATCCTTATGAATTAACCGATGAAGATAGGCAATGGATAGATATGAAACCGGTGGGTGAGGAAATATGCTAGGAAACGTCCAGCAAGGTGATATCATCAAACTTAATCTTGATCCGACAAAAGGACATGAGCAAGCAGGGTATCGCCCTGTACTCGTAATCAATAACGCTTCTCACTCATGCGCCAGCAATATGGTAATCGTCTGTCCCATCACAAACACCGACCGAAAAACGCCGCTGCACGTTCCCTTGGACGGACTGAAAACAACTGGTTTTGTTATGTGTGACCAAATTCGGTCTGTTGATATTCGGGCGCGGGACTACAAAAAGATTGAAACGATTGGCGCTGACGCCCTTTGGGAAGTATGCGATATTGTTCAAGGTTCTGTTGACGTTGAACCCCTGAGTGTTTAGATGAAATGGGATTGGCCTGCGAAAGAGGGGAATCTTCCGGAAATCCGGGGAAATCATTATACTTTCTCGTTGGTATGCCGCATTACGCCGCATTAGACATTGACTCCATGATATGAAAGTGTTACAATTCTCCAGTAGGCTTAATAGATAAAAATCAGCATCGTAAGCCCGGTTAAATAGCGAATAACATACAAAATTTACCTGCGGAGCAAGCTGTGCGACAGGATTTGCGGAACGCGGTGACGTCACTTCGTTGCGTAATCTGTTGCTTGCCGATAGAACAACCAGGTTCCACAAAACTTCAGAGGAGGAAAATGATCAATGAAAGTTCATCCTGTCGTAAAAAGCGTTGTCCTTCTGGTCTTGGCGCTGTCCCTGGCTGTCGGGTGTTCGTCCCCCGGCGGCGGTGTTTCCGGCGGCGCCGAAGCCCCCCCCGCAGCAGTAAGCATGCCTGATACTGTCAGCACGGATGGCGAACCCTATACCATAACCGCTCTCTGGCGTTCCTTCCAGACCGAGCCGCCCCAGCCGGACAATATCGGACTGAAGAAGCTGGAAGAGCTGACCAATACAAAGCTGGACATTACTTTTCTGGTAAGCAACGGCTACGATGAAAAGCTTAATGTGCTGATCGCGTCGGAGGATCTGCCTATGGTAACCGACGTAACGAATCAAAAGGATAATGTCGTCCGGCAGGCAGTGGCGGCCGACGCTTTTTGGGATATCACCGATTACATCAGCAACGAGACTCTTTTCCCCAATATATCCCAGCATCTCCCTATGGTGCAGGATCAGGTCAAGTTTGACGGGCGTTCCTTCAGCCTATACCTCAAGGTATGGATCACCCGGCACGGATGGCTCTACCGCAGCGACTGGCTGGAGAATGTCGGGCTGTCGGAGCCCAAGAATCTAACCGAATTTCGCGAGGTCGTCCGCGCCTTCGCTGAAGACGACCCGGACGGCAACGGCCAGGACGATACGGCCGGCTTGCTGTCGTGTAACGCATCCGTATTTGCCTTTACTAATTTTGCGATCAACTACGGTACCGGTAACGAATGGGAAGAAGACGGCAACGGCGGGCTGCGGCCGATCTTCTATAACGACAAATATTTCGAAGCCTTGGATTATATGCGCGAGATTTACGCTTCCGGCCAGATGAATCAGGACTTTGCCTCCGCGGTAAAGCAGGATCTTTACACTTACTGGCAGGCGGGCGAGGGCGGTCTGTTCTATACCTCGCTTGACGACGCCTATACCACGGCGGTAAAAGAACTCACTACCGCGAACCCGGACGCTACCTACGATATGTTCTCAACGTTGGAAGGTCCAGGCGGCGAAACCCGCAACTATACGACCGTTGGTTGGAACGGCATGGCTATGTTTTCGAAAAAAGCCGTTGAAACCGAGGACGACCTGCTGCGCTGCCTCAAGTTTTTTGATGACTGCATGACTCAGCCGGTACAGGAATTGCTGGAAT
>JAITWB010000247.1 GCA_031285525.1 Spirochaetaceae bacterium | reverse complement strand
CTTGCCTCGGGAAGTTATCGGATTCTCGCCGAGGGGCATACCGCAAGCACCGGCAGGCCAGAGGGGGAGAAGCAGCTCTCCATCGAGCGGGCTCAGCGGATAGTGAACGAGATGGAAGCCCGGGGTATAGATGGTACGCTTTTTAGCATTAGCGGTTACGGAGGAACAGTTCCGATTGCGCCGAACGATACGCCGGAAGGGATGGCGATGAATAGGCGGGTGGTGTTGACGCTGCAGCCTACAGAAGGGAGCTGGAATTAGTGAGATGTATCATATAAAGGCCGTATACAGATATTTACTATTCTTTTAGTTGAATTCAATATGTTTAAAAAGTGTTTGCCTATACTTTAAAAGAATAGTACCATTACATATTACAACCTATTGGTATATGAGGGTGATGTTATGGATACCGATGAGAAAAAGTATATGGAGTTAGTTGCTACTAATCTATCTAAGATAGTAGAAGTGTTAAATACGCTGATATTGTCTATTGAATTTCAAAATAGAAAGATGGATAATATGACAAATCTTTTTAATGCTTTCATGGAAAAAAGTGATATTGATCCATAGTCTTCTTCCATAGTATAATTTCCTATTACACGTATAATCGGTATCCCTTTTGCTCATTTGTGAAGGCTGCCCAAAGGACTTGAAATAGTGAAAACCATTAACCCTCTGCACGATATAGGTTTTGAACTGAATAAGGTTCAGAATCCGGTGAGATATCTTGGCGGTGAATTCGGAACCGTTGTGAAAAACGATGCTTCTTTTACCTTTGCCGTCGCCTTTCCCGATCTGTATGAGATCGCCATGTCCAATCAGGCGGTCAGGATTATCTATAATGGATTGAACAGGATTCCTTCGGTTCGGTGTGAGCGGGTTTTTACGCCTGCGCCGGATTTTGAGGAGCTGTTGAAGCGTCTTGAGCTGCCTTTGTATACCCTTGAGTCGGGGATTCCTTTGCATAAGACTGATATGATCGGCTTTTCCATCGGCTATGAGTTGGGGTTTAACGGTGTGCTTTCTATCCTTGAGACGGGAGGGGTGCCGCTGCTGAAAAAGGATCGGAGCGGGACAGATCCTATTGTTATTGCCGGGGGCTGCGGCGTTACGAATCCGGCTCCTTACAAGGATTTTTTCGATGCGGTGTTTATCGGCGAGGCGGAACCGGAGTTGTTTCTCCTGGTAGAAGAGCTGAGCCGGATGAAGCAGAGCGGCGCAGGCAGGGAGGCGATGCTGGAGTATCTGGGGTCGCATCCTGCTGTTTGGACTGAGAACGGAGTTCTCTGTACTACAGAAAAGCGGGTTCACCGCGCTGTGTATACAGGCTTTGGCGCCGATGGTTTGATGAACTGTTTTCCCATTTCCAGTATCAGGTCGGTGCAGGATCATGGTGTGGTGGAGATCATGCGGGGCTGTCCCAATGGCTGCCGCTTCTGTCATGCAGGGATTTATTACCGGCCCCAGCGGATGAAGGATTTTCAGACTATTATTAACGAGGCTGAGTATTTGGTGCGGAAGGCGGGACATCGGGAGATAAGTCTTACGTCGTTGTCGTCGGGGGATTATCAGGGAATAGGTGATCTGTTGGATATACTGACTACCCGTTTCTCGGGGGATCATGTGTCTTTTCAGCTTCCGTCACTTAAGGTGAATACCTTTACCCTGCCGTTGTTGGAGAAGCTTTCTGAGGTGCGGAAGAGCGGTCTCACCTTTGCGATTGAGACTCCGGTGGAGGCGTGGCAGTTGTCCCTGAATAAAGAGGTGTACCGGGATCGGATCATCGGTATTATTCAGGAGGCGAAAAAGCGGGGCTGGAGTAAGGCGAAGTTCTATTTTATGGTAGGGCTTCCGGTTGCGCAAGCCGGTTCAGGAATGAAGGAAGAGGAAGAAATTGTCCAGTTTATGCTGGATGTGCAGAACGCTACCCGGATACAGTGCAGTGTGAATGTGGGGACTTTTATTCCGAAGCCTCATACGCCCTATCAGTGGGCGGCCCAGCTTTCGCCTGAGGAAGCGCTGGGGAAGATGGAGTTTATTAGAGGGGAGCTTCCCCGGGGGCGGTTTAAGGTGAGTACCCATCGGGAGTTTAATTCCTTTTTGGAGGGGATGCTTTCCCGGGGGGACGAACGGGTAGGCGGGATTATTCTGGATGCCTATCGCCGGGGGTGCAGGCTGGATGCCTGGGAAGATTATATGAAGCCCGAACTCTGGAGGGAGGCCATTGCTTCTGCCGGGTGGGATGTGCAGGCCGAAGTTACCCGGGAGCGGAGCAGGGATGAGAAGCTTCCCTGGGACGGTATTTCTTTGGGTCCCTCAAAGGCGTTTTTGCGGCGGGAGTTGGATCGCTCTATCGCACAGGAGCTTTCTCCCAACTGTGAGGAAGTGTGTTCTGAACCCTGCGGTCTCTGCGGAGATATGGTAAAACCTGTCATACTTGAGAATAATTCTCAAGATGTAATAAAAAACATACAGCTCGAAACTGAAAAAGTCTTAAAAAGTATACATGATAAGAAAATGTCGAGTATTACTGCCGATATCGACGGAAAACCGCTGCTGTGGCGGGTGATTTTTTCATTTTCCAAGAACGATGGAGCGGAATTCTTGCCCCATCTGGGTCTGGTCGAGACTTTGCATAAGTCTTTTTTGCGTTCCGGTTTGCCGGTGGTGTATACCGAGGGGTTTAATCCGCTGCCGAGGTTGGAATTGGCTGCGAGTCTTTCTATCGGTATTACGTCGGATGAGGAGATTGGCTCCTGTCTTCTGGAGTCGTCGATGGAGCCGGAAGCCTTTATCGCCGCCATGGAGCAGGCCTTGCCTGGATATGTGCAGGTGCAGAAAGCGTTTATATTCCCTGCCACGAGGCAGCTTAAGCGGGAGTCCCTTGCGTCTTTGCTGTGGGGGAGTGAGTACCGCTTTTCGTTTCGGGCAGGGTGTGAGCTTACCTGGGAGGAGACTCCGGAGTTTCTTTCATTTCCGCAGAGCTATAGTGTCGCAGGGGATGTGCTTACTGTGACGGTTCCTTTTGGCGGAGACAGAAAGCTCAGGGACGG
>JAITWB010000065.1 GCA_031285525.1 Spirochaetaceae bacterium | reverse complement strand
AAATGCTTGGCGAAAGACAGGTTCAGTGCAACCCGTGCTCCCGGAACCTGGGCATTGACATCCTTCCACTGATAAGTCGCACCGTTTTCAAAGGACTCCTTTACCTCTGCAAGATTCACGTATTGCTTGGAGAGGATCTCGAAATCAAAGGATAACATCCGTCCAAGCTGCAGCCGGGCGCCGATACCTGCGCCGTAAACAAGCTGGTCAAACTGGAAATCCCAGGGGGCTCCCACAAACCAGGTGGTATAGAACCAGTTAGTACCGCCCTGATACTGGAGATAGAGATTCTGCTGGTTATCCACATATACCGCAGGGGACATGATTCCGCCCTTGATAAAGTTAAAAAGACCAATGGGCGCACCGTGGAGCTCATCCGCAATGTTGATTATACCCAACTGGAGTCCGCTAAACTCATCTGCAATATTCAGGAACCCTGCAGCCTGTATACCCTTACCGTGACCTTTCATGATATTCATGAATCCCGCACTCTGGATACCGGCGAAGGCGCCGTTGTTGATATTCATAAAGCCTGCGCCCTGGATACCGCCGCCGTCACCTTTGGCGATATTCATAAATCCCGCACCCTGGATACCAACGAATCCGCCGTTATTGATATTCATAAAGCCTGCGCCCTGAACACCCCGAATCTCACCGCTGGTAATGTTCATAAAACCAGCGCCCTGGAGACCGTGAATATAGCCCTTATTGATATTCATGAATCCCGCACCCTGAACACCCAAAATACCGTCGCCATTGGCGATGTTCATAAAACCGGAGCCCTGTAAACCTCTCACCCTTCCGTCAATTATGGACATGAACGCAGAACCTTGTACTCCCAACAGATCTCCTGTTATACGCCCCATGAAATAGTTTCCCTGAAGACCGGTAATATCATGATTCTTTCCGTACAAAAGACTGAGGGCTATATTGGAACTATAGTTACCGCCCCAGGGAAAGGACACGGGATTAAAAAGACCTATATAGAAAAACAAATGCTTTTCTTCAACCTCTGCATCTTCGGGTTCTTCAGCAGGAACTTCCTCCGCAACAATGACACCATCGTCAGCGCCCCGGCGTCTGGTAGACTCAGGAATAATCTCGGTAAAATCGGAACGCTCCAGAAGGAACCGCTCTCCAGACTTGAGCTGAATAATAGTCTGGGCTGTCCAGCCGTCGGTCACACAGGACACTGCATATTTTCCCGCAGGAAGCGCCAAAGCCATAGTGGTACCAAAGACTTTATTCACCTCTGCAACCAGAGTTCCATCGGTGGTCCGCACAAAGAACTTCCCAGCCTGAACAGAATCGAGGACGATCGCCGCATCCCCCGCAGCGATATCGGTCATCACCAAGTCCCCGGAACCGACCAGGGTATAATTATACGACGGATGCTGAGGGCCTGCCATACTGAATTCAGTCCGGGCTAGGGTTTCATTATAGGCGTAATGATACAACTCATTCAGGGAAACCTTGCCGTCGGAGGAGCTGTCCGCCGCGCCCCGGAGACCGGTCACCAATGCATGGGTAAAGTAAGAAGCCTGAATCGAATCCGACTCCTGAGAAGCTTCTGACTCGGAACTGGACGAAAGATATGCGTGTCCCTTTACGACAGCGGAATCATCCATAAGGAAGGGTTTCTGCTGGGAACCACCCTTTACCCGGATAAAACTGCCGGAAAAACAGGAATCCAACATCACCACATGAACGTCCGCCGGAACCGCTGAAAGGGTCTGTTTAAGTTCAGGATAGGAGTACTTATCGTTCCCCAAGATCAAATCATATTCATCCGAGTGACCTGAATAATAGAAAAGAAACTCCGTTCTCTTGGAACTGTCCTTTACATTCTCCACCCGGGTATTAAAAGACGCAAAAGCCCGCTCCAGATCCCCTCTTTTGGGATCCACCAAAACCATACTGTTCCCGGCGCTCACACCGCCGAGTTCCCGCATGGCATTTTCGAGCTTATACGCATCGGTACCGGCATACTTGAGGGTACTCCGTCCGTTTCCGCCCTGATTCGAAGCCACATAGAGGGCAAACCGCTCCACCGGGAGTATATCTGCTTCCGCCCCAAACACCGGGAGCAAAGCGCAGCTCAGGAGTACAAACAGGGCTGCTTTTTTCATACCAGTATATACAGATATCATTCCTTTCATTATTTATCTCCTTTTATGAGGGTAAACTCAGTAATAGTCGTATTTCGGGGCAGAAAATCAGCAGGGTTAAGCTTTCGGGCATAATCTGCTTCGCCATTTCTGCTAAAGGCGGTACGGAGGGCATCAAAGGAAACAGGTTTGCTACCGGTGATAAAGAAAAACCGCTCAAAATCCGGCGCATCATCCAGCTGGTACGCAAAATCAAGGGCGACCTCTCCGTCCTTTACCAGCTCGGCACAAGAATTGCCGTGATAGGGAAAATGCTGGGTAACAACGCCATTGCCGTCAACAGAGATAATCGCACCATAATCGGATCCGGCAGCAATATAACTTACCTGAAGGATATCGTTTTCCCGCACTTGGGCATTATCAAAGAGCCGTACCGCTTCATTATCTATCTTCTTGTATACAAAGATACGAGGCTGTGCCTCCAGGGTACCGATACCCTTTATCCGATCTTGAGGGAGAGCTCCCTGGTTCCGCCCGGTATAGGCAAAGGTAAACACAAAAACAGCGCAGGCGGCGCAAGCCAGAACATAGGGAACGGTTCGAGACAGCACTTTCTGAGCCGAAATTGTCTTCCTGTCCCTTCCCTTTCTATTCACTCTCTGGGTCACCAGATGTGCAACAGACTCAGGGGAATACGCTGCAAGTATCTCATCATTTGAACGGGAGAGTTCCTGCATGAGACTCTCTGTATCCCCTGCGCTCAAAGATTTTCTTCTGCTTTCGGAGAGATCATCCCAGGACATCTCTCCCATAAATATCTTTTCACTAAAAAGCTGCGGTGTTGTTCTCATTGAACACCTCCTTCGTCTTCCATAAGTTGCAGTCTCTTCCTCAAAGCGGCAAGCCGTTTTCGTACCCCCGAAACCGACATTCCCGTCTCCCGTGCCGTCTCTTCCAGTGTCAACCGGTCGATGTAATACAGCACCGCCAGATACCTGGTATTTTCCTTCATACTATCAAACACCGAATCAAGCAGCATCGACGCAATGGTATGTTCCTCGTGATTACTGCCGAACCCGGCGATCTCGCACAACTGTTCATCAAAATCGTGGGTCCGCCGCAGCTTCTCGGAACGTATCCTGTTGAGACACACCGTGGTCGCCGTCTTGTACAGAAAACTCGAACACACTTCAGTAAGCTCATCCTGCCGCTCCACCAGCTTCATAAACACATCCTGCATCGCATCAAACGCAAGGTCTTCATCCCGCAGAAGGAACCTGCAGCGCCGCAACACCATAGGTCCATGGGCGGAATAAAGCGCCTTAATATCTAATTCCATTATCTTCTCTTGACTTTGATACTTCCTGTTGAGGCTCTCATCCATATATCGGATATCTTATCAGAACTTCCCGTGACAGTTCCAGATACCTTATTCTTTTTATTTGTGTCTGTGGAAGAGAACGTAAAATCTGAACAGTCCACACTTCCGGTAGAGGTTTCGGCGACAATATGAAACGAGCTGGAACCAGGCAGGGTAAGAGAACAAGTCCCTGTGGAAGTCTTAATATCGACATTTGCCGGCTGGGAAACACAGTCAACCGATACAGAACCGGTATCTGCCTCCGCAGTCAGACTTACCGTATCGATGTCTGCCAGCGAAACATTCCCCGTATCGGTTTTCGCACTAAATGCAGACGCTCTCATGGATGACGAATTGATTCCGCCGGTAGAAGTTTCAAGACTGACTCCCCCGCTCACGGTGAGTCTTTCCACCGCAATCTTCCCGGTATCAGCGGCAACGTATATTTCATCCCCTTTAATAGATTCAGGAATCAGGATATCGAGGGTCAAATCAGTCCATCCCCATGACTTAGGTGTACATTTAACAATAACAGTACCATCATTTTCAGAGACAGAAAAACCCAGATTGTCGGAAGAAGACCGTCCTGTCAGCGTAACGGAAACATCCGTATCGCTGGTAGGAGAAACCGTCACGTTAGCAACAGAGACGTCAACCCATAGTCCGGTAACAGTTGCGCCGTCAACAGTCCTGATTTCGTACACATCCTTTGCAAAGGCATCGTTAAACGCACAGGAACTCAGCCCAATCACCATAAAAACACACAAAACAACGATTACAGCCTTATAAACCTTCATATCATTTCCTTCCTTAACAATTACTATATTCAAACCTTCCGAACCGTAATGGTTCCGGATCCTGATTTAAGCAACACCGCCATCCGCTCTCTTCCTATCTTGTCCCCGGCAATACCGGCAACCTGATGCTCCGAAACAAGCCCGGCAACAGGAATATCTGCAACCGAAACCTGCCCCGAAGCAGAGCGGGCGTTCAGGGAAAAGCAACCCTCTTCCGGAACCGCTAGGTCGATAGCGCCGGAAGAGGTACGGACATCCATCTCAGGAGAAAGCGTCTCAGACACAGCGGATATCTTACCGGAAACACTCCGTATACGGGCATTCAGCGCCTTCATACCGGAAATCAGGATAGGTCCTTCAGAGTTTACAACCGAAAACTCATCGGCATTAACCGCAGTAAGAGCTATCTTCCCGTTATGGTTGGAAACGCTTAAGGCCTGTACCGATACGCCTTCCATGAATATCTCACCGGATACATTCTTTACGAACACACTGTCCCGCACCTGCACAGAGGAAAAGCTCACCGTACCGCTGGCGGCAGTGATATCTATCTTCCTTGCCCCCGGAAACTGGAACTCAACCCGGGATGATACCGTAGTTATCCGGAATTCGGGAACCATAATCTCAGGAACCGCTATTTCAAGCTGTAAATCGGAACTCACCGGAATAACGCTCCATTCAGGATCGCAAAATATCCTGAGAGCTCCGTTTATCGCCACCGCATCAAATCTGACATAATTCGCAGCAGTTCCTCCGGAGAGACGAACCTGTATATTTTTTCCCTTACAAGGGAACACTCTTGTGTGCACCACAGAGGTCTTTATATAGATGGAGGAAATTCCTGCGGAGTCGAATTCGACGGATTCGTTAACCTCCCGTATCCACGCTTCAGAAGCGGGGGAGGTAAAAGCCATCAAAAAACCCAGTCCGTTAACTCGCATACTGCCAAACATGATTCTGTTCCTCCTCTTTCCTTATGTACATATATGTAACACCTGAAAACGGAAAATCTGTTACCTCTCACGAAAAAAAAGTGATTTTTTCTCTTTCTTTCAATGCTTTCTGTGATACCCTCTATACAAGGAGAACGAATATGACTGAGCAGAAATTTTGCCAAAGCTGCGGTATGCCTTTGGAAACCGTAGGTGTGATCGGAACCAATGCCGACCAAAGTAAAAATGAAGATTATTGCTTTTACTGCTTCAAAGACGGCGCCTTTACGCAGGATGTGACAATGGAAAGCATAATACGCAATTCATCGAGGGAGTGAGGTTATACAGAAATTCTCGCCCCTTCATACCTCTCAAGCCCATGCCCCAATAACCGCATAATCTCCAACTCATCCACCGCATCGGTAAGGGCATTATGCAGCTCGCAATATCTAAAGTCATCGCTCAACATTCTATAAATACTTTCCACACCATAGCCCCGCTTCATCCGGCCGGTTTTATAACACTCCGCATGACTTGGAATTGCAGGATTGTGCTGCCTGTATGCCGCAATCTTCATGATATCGAACCACTCAAAATGCTGCATTTCCGGTAAGTGCTGATAGTCAAAGCCTGCATTGTAGGCGAAAATAGCGGAAACCTTGTGAAGAGCGAGAAATACCAGCAGCTCTTCC
>JAITWB010000226.1 GCA_031285525.1 Spirochaetaceae bacterium | reverse complement strand
ATGCCCTATAGCTTTAGCGGGGAGATGCAACTATAGGTGCTTATAATATCCTACATCTATGGTTTGATAAATACCCACATCATGATATACTTAATATCGAAACAGGAGAGTCCCTATGCCAAAAATAGAAACACGGCACCGCAATAAGATCGATTACATCATTGCCTCTGTGAATGAATTTGCCCGGAGTAAAGCCCTTCTCGTAAAGGAAGCGTTTCTATACCTGCATACCTTCAAAGGGATACAGTTTCTTGATGAACATTATGAAATTGAGCATACCCTCTCTTTTGACGATGTTATTGAAGACCTATCCATAATCTGCCGGAATAATGGGGGGACGATAGCATGATTTTGTATCATGGTTCAAATACGGAGATAGAATCCATTGAACTTTCAAAATGCCGTCCCAATAAGGATTTCGGCAGAGGGTTTTATCTTACCTCTATGAAGGATCAGGTAGAGAGCATGGCTGCAAGAACAGCAAGAATCTACGGCGGATCCCCCTGTGTCACGATATTTTCCTTTGATGAACATCTTTTAGCTGAAAGCAGTCTAAACATAAAAAAATTTCCCACACCCTCAGAGGACTGGGCGTCGTTTGTTATCAATAACAGAAATAGGAATTTTCGGAATATCACCAGTCCTGAATGCAATTCCGACAATAAATATGACATTGTCTACGGGCCTGTTGCAAATGATGATCTTGCTCTTCTGTTCAGGCAACTTGTCAGCGGATTAATCTCCGTCGAGGCTTTGGTAAAACAAATGGAATACAAAACCTTAACGGATCAATATTCCTTTCATACACCTGAGGCTGTCAAATATCTGGTAAAAAAAGGAGCTATACATGAGTAAACAGGAACTTCTTATCGAATATAGTATTCAGGATATTATTGCATATCATATTGAAGATACAGGATGTGATATCGAAACAGCCATGAGCCGGTTTTATATGTCCGAAGTATTTGACAAATTGCAGGATATCGAAACGGGGCTTTACCTCGAAGGTTCAGTCTATGTATATGACCTGTTCAAAATAGAGCTGGAATACGGAAGACTGGTACAACTTGAGGTATAATTATGCAGGGGGATGGAAGCCAATGAACGGTAGGGTTTTCTTGATGCAAAAAAAGATATCTGAATAATACATCCTAGAGGAGTACAGAATGATGAATCAGCTTTGGAATGACCTGAAAAATACCTGTATTGTTTTTTGGAATAAGTTTAAAAATGCTTGTAATGATTTTTTTATCAAAAACGAAGGACGTCCTTTTAGAATACTTACAGGAATAACACTGATATCAGCTGTCTTAGGAATAGGGGGATTTCAAATTATAGACAAAAAAACACCAGCTCCTATAGAAGATGAATCGATCCTTTATGTCAGATTTTATGAATATACTGCGTTAACCGAAAAAATTGAAGAAAAGAAAAAACTAATCAGCAGAATACCCGAATCGGATATGAGTGAGAGAATCCAGGAAAGTAAGGCGCTTCAGAAACTGCAAGATGAACTGGAACAATTCAAAACAGAAGTACACCGATTGGACACCCTTTTTCAGAAAATTTCCATGAAGTCAGAAAGACTCCAAAAAGCTCAGGAAGCTTTTAATAGGGGAGAACTTGATACAGCGAATGAGATTTTGAACACAGAAGAGATGGAAAATGATATAAGGCAAATAGAAGCATCTGAGAAGGAAATTGCAGAGAAAAGAGAGGAAATTGCCCAAGAGTTTGTTGTTAAAGCACAAACAACAGTTCTTTTGAGGAGAGACAATTGGCTTACTGAGGCAATTGTATTATATGAAAAAGCAATAAGTATCGTTGATGCCCCTCCAGTCCTTTTTGAATATGCTTACTTCCTGCAATCGCAAAACCGCTATACCCAGGGAGTCGTCTATTATGAGAAGGCATTGGAGAAATACCGGAAGCTAGCGGAAGCAGAGCCAGAAGCCTTTTTACCTGCTGTTGCCACAACCCTCAATAATCTGGCTATTCTCCATAGAGCTCTCAATCAACACCAACAAGCAGAAAAGGAGTATACCGAGGCTCTCACGATCAGAAGGAAGCTAGCGGAAGCACAGCCAGACGCCTTTTTACCTGATGTTGCTATGACCCTCAATAATCTGGCGAATCTCCATAGCGATCTCAATCAACATCAACAGGCAGAAAAGGAGTATAAAGAGGCTCTCTCGATATACCGGAAGTTTGCTGAACAATCACCCGATGCCTTTTTAGCTTTTGTGATCAAGATCCTGAAAAACCTGGCTGCTCTCCACACTGATATGCAAAAACATGAACTTGCCCAAGCGGAGTTGAAAGAAGCGGAGGAGATCGAAAGACGATTGAGGCTTTGAAGGTTCCCTAATCAACTGAGCAACAACCCGTCTTTGAACAGTACTTTCACTGCTACAAAGACAGGCAGCCGCTTGTAAACAGATCCTTATCTCGACACGAAGCTTATATTATCGTACCAGATAGTCCCGGCATAATCGCAATCGACACCGACTAAAGCCAGCACCAGATTTCTTGGAAGGACGGGTTCGGAATAGTCAGACACCGCAAAGGGCTGGACTATGGTGAACTTTAGCAGTTCTTTGCCTTCCGGGGTAACAACAGTTGTGCCGCTGTTCACCGGATCGATGGTCTGCGTTCCGGCCTGATACCAGTATCCGGCTCCGGCGGGGACGGGAACAAAGTTCATGTCCAGAGTTCCCTGGCTTGCTTTGCCGGGTTCGAGGTATACATCCATGGTATGGCGGTAACGCCAGCCCAGAAAGCGGCTCCGTAATCGCCTGAGTTAAGGGAGTGGGAGCTTCCTAGCCGTACTCCGGCTTCCCAAGCGTTCTCGCCGGGTGCGAACACTGCAGGGAAGGACAATGCCTTGCTTTCGGCGGTACCGATGCTTAAATCGGTGTTTTTGATCCGGGAATCGCCTTCTTTTGCAAAGCCTTCCCGTGTCCCGGACTCGAAGTCAAAGGGGAGTTTTATGAACTCACCCGGTTCGTCGGGGAGTTCCGGGAGCTTGCTCACGTCCCCGTTAAACTCAGAGGCGAAGGC
>JAITWB010000079.1 GCA_031285525.1 Spirochaetaceae bacterium | reverse complement strand
TTCTGCCCTCCATTTCGGTGCGAGTCCACTGATTGCAGTCATTTCTTCTTCTATTTTACTTCTTTTCCCTTTATACGCTGCAAGCTGCCCCTCCGGACGGAGGAGGGAGAGCAGGGTTTTTGTCATCTTTGCATCCAGCGGACGGAATGCTCGGAACACGACGATGTCAAACCGTTCTTTTCCTGCCCGTTCGGCTTCGGTGTTTTCTACCGTTATATTCTTGAGACCCAGTACGGCGGTGCAGTTTTCGAGGAAGGCGCACCGTCTGGACATCCGTTCTATGAGGTGAAATTGTATATCAGGGAATGCCGCTGCGAGGGGAATTCCCGGTAGTCCCGCCCCTGAGCCGGCATCCGCTATGAGGGGTGAGCCTTCTCTGGTCTGTTGTATGAGGGGTTCCAGCACAGGAAAGGGGGAAAGGCTGTCCAGAATGTGGCGGATGACGAGTTCCCGTCTGTCTGCGGCGCCTACCAGATCGTAGACTGCGTTAAACAGTTCTATCTCTTTGATGTAGGATTCCATAACGGCGGCAAGTCTATCACGCTCTTTGCCGGAAAAGCCGCATTTTTCCAGTCCCTGGAGGAGAATCTTGAGATCATCGTTTGTCATATCGTTCATGGGGGTATTATGACTCAAAAACAGTACTCTTGACAACAATCTTCTGCCCCTCTACTATAATCCTATTATGACTGCTGACGAGTTACGGACAAAATATATTGCCTTTTTTAAGAGCCGGGGACATGCTGAGATTTCCGGCCGTTCATTGATACCTGAAAATGATCCCACCGTTTTGTTTACAACGGCGGGGATGCATCCTCTGGTGCCCTATCTTATGGGCGAACCCCATCCTGCGGGAAAGCGGCTTACGGACTATCAGAAGTGTATCCGTACCGGGGATATCGATGCTGTGGGGGATGCGAGCCATCTCACCTTTTTTGAGATGCTGGGGAACTGGTCCCTGGGGGATTATTTCAAGAAAGAGGCCATCGAATTCAGTTATGAATTCCTTACGGGGAAGGAGTATCTGGGGATTCCGGTGGAAAAGCTTTCTGTGACGGTTTTTGCCGGAGACGAAGCTGTTCCCCGGGACGATGAGTCTGCCAAGGTGTGGGAGTCTTTAGGGATTCCTTCTTCACGGATCTATTTTCTTCCCCGGAGCGATAACTGGTGGGGACCTGCCGGAGAGACCGGCCCTTGCGGTCCTGATACAGAGATGTTCGTGGATACCGGCAAGGAAGCCTGCGGTCCTGACTGCCGTCCCGGTTGCCATTGCGGGAAGTACTTTGAGATTTGGAACGATGTGTTCATGCAGTACAATAAAACCAAGGACGGGGGGTATGAAAAACTCGCCCATCCCAGCGTTGATACCGGTATGGGCATTGAACGGACTGTAGCTATGCTGCAGGGGAAGAAATCGGTATATGATACCGAAATTTTTGCCCCCCTTATAGCCTGTGTTGAGTCGCTGACGGGGAAGAAATATGGTGCATCGGAAGATAATGATCACTCTATACGGATAGTCTGCGATCATGTGCGGGCCGCTGTGTTTATTCTGGGGGATCCCAAGGGTGTAACCCCTTCAAACGTGGGCGCCGGGTATGTACTGAGGCGGCTTATCCGCCGGGCGGTGCGTCACGGCAAGAAGCTGGGGCTGGACAGGCTCTTTCTTTCGGAGCCTGCTGAGGTGGTTATTGGCGAATATAAGAAGCCCTATCCTGAGCTGGCGGAGAACCGCAGTCTCATCCTCGATGAGCTTGCGAAGGAGGAGGCGAAATTCCTGGAAACCCTTAAAAAGGGTGAAGCGGAATTTGAAAAGCTGCTTCCTAACCTGATGAAAAATCCGGCGAAGATAATACCCGGACGGGTTGCCTTTAGGCTCTACGATACCTTCGGCTTCCCTGTGGAACTCACCGAGGAGTTGGCGGCAGAGCATGGTTTGGGGATAAACCGGGATGAGTTTGACGAAGCCTTTAAGAAGCATCAGGAACTTTCCCGTGCGGGAGCTCAAGCGTTTAAGGGCGGTCTTGCGGATCACTCGGAGATTACTACTGCCTATCACACCGCCACCCACTTGTTGCAAAAGGCGCTTAAGCAGGTGCTTGGAGAGCATGTTGCCCAGAAGGGGTCCAATATCACTGCTGAGCGGCTGCGGTTTGACTTTGTTCACACCGCTCCGATGACAAAGGAAGAGATATCCCAGGTCGAAGAGCTGGTAAACGAGCAGATTAGCAGGGATTTGCCTGTTATAATGGCAGTGATGCCCATCGATGAGGCAAAGAAGAGCGGCGCTACTGCGCTGTTCGGCGAGAAATATGAAGAGCTGGTGAAGGTGTACACCATCGGGGATTTTTCCAAAGAGGTTTGCGGCGGTCCCCATGTGGAACGCACTGGCGGTATGGGGAAGTTCAGCATCCAGAAGGAGCAGTCTTCTTCTGCGGGGGTACGGCGTATCCGCGCTGTTCTTGAGTAAAATAGTGTCCCCTCTTTGTAACATCTGAGGGGGATTATTGTTTAATGGAATAGAAGTTTCGGTGCCGGAAAAATGTCTGTTTCTCCGGCGTAATTTAATTGAAGAAGGTGTTTAATGAAACGGTTTGTGTGCGGAAGTTTTTTACTGATTCTCTTTATTGCGGGAGCGGTCGCCCAGAGCGATCTCCAGCCGTTAGTGAATGTGCGTATTACCAAAACAGAGCCTATTACCCTCAAGCAGCTCAAGGATCGCTCTGAGATATATCAGCGTCAGATGGGGGCGGCCTTTACCATAGCGCAAAAGAGAGAAGTGCTCGATGCGATAATAAATGAAAAGCTGGTCGTTCAGGCTGCTACGAAGGCAGGGGTTACCGTAGCTGATTCGGAGGTTAACCAGACCTTCCTCCAGTATATTGCCCAGCAGATAGGGCGTCAGGTGACCGAGGTGGAGCTTGCGGCTCTGGTAAAGGAGCAGACCGGACTGACCCTGGATGCGTTTATGCGCTCCCAGGTGGGAATGTCTGTTGCCGAGTATAAGACCTATCTCAAGAACCAGTTGGTCGCTCAGCGGTATGTGGCTTCCCTCAAGCAGCAGGATCTGATGAAGGCGACTTCTACAGATGCAGAGATCCGGGCCTATTACGAAATGAACCGTTCGGCTTTTGCCCAGAACGATATCGTTAAACTCTTTCTGGTGGTTGTTCCCAAGGGAAGTGATGCCGCCGCTGCGAAGACCAGGGCGAATGATATGCTCCGTCAAGTGACTGCAAATGCTTCGGCAGTGAATGAGCTGAAGGTACGCGCTCAGGGTGCAAATGCCGGATTCCAGGCGGGAGATATGTTTATCAATAAATCGACCCAGGCTGCACAGCAGATGGGTATGGACTATGCGAATTTGCTTGCACTGTTTGGTCAGTCTGCAGGGTTTGTTTCCGAAATGAACGAAACGGCAACTGATTTTCAGTTTTATGTGATCCAGGAGAAGCATCCTGCGAAGCTTCTTGAGTTGAGCGATCTTGTTCAGCCGGGAACGACAGTAACGGTGTACGAATATGTGAAGTCAAGCCTTACCCAGCAGAAGCAGAGTCAGATACTGAACGAGTCCCTTAATGCGGTAGTGCAGGATCTGCGGAAGCCCGAAAACTATCAGATGATGAAGACCGATGCGGAGCTGAATACGCTCCTGAACTGGTAGGATATTGTGGCAAGAAGAAAAGGCAGAATTCTGGCCGTGCAGGCGTTGTATTCCTGGGATGCAGCGGCGATTCCGGTAGGTGAGCTCTGCGAGTTTTCCTGGGTGGAGCAGGAAAAGGTTGAGAAGATGGGCGAGGACGGTGTTACCTTTGCCCGTCTTCTGATAAACGGGACGCTGGATCATATCGATGAAGTGGATAATATAATCCGTCTTCACCTTACAGGATGGGATTTTACCCGGATCAACAAGGTGGATCTTTCCATACTTCGGATGAGTGTTTATACTATGTTGTTTCAAAAGGATATACATCCGAGCATTGTTATTGATGAGGCTATTGATATTTCCAAGGAGTTTGGGAATGACGATTCCTTTAAGTTTATAAACGGTGTCCTCGACAGTATCAGGAGAACATCCCTGGAGGCGTGACCTGAGAGTGAGCGGATTCGGATTTTTGTTTTCCCGGTTTTCTCAAACGATGCCCATTGTGCTTTTGTGCATGATGGGTGTTTTATTTTTTTCCTGCTCCCAGGATGTCCAGCGGGAATCCTTTGTGGCGAGCCTTGAGCGTATCGACGGTTATATTGCCGGAGGGGGTAACACGGTTGCCCATAGTGCGCTGAAAGATCTGACTAAAATAGCCTCCGGCGGCGATCAGCGGCTGAGCATTGTGAAGCGGTATGTACGGATGGGTTACCTTGCAGAGGCGGAGAAGGATCTGGTTGAGATTCGGGAGCGGTTTCCCGAAAACGATGATATCGAGACTGTGTATATATATGTTCTTTTGAGACAGGGGAGGGCGGAAGAAGCCGCTGTTCTGGCGGAACCCCTGCGGAATACTTCCAGAGGCGGTTTGTGGGCAGAGGCGCTGCTTGCTTCCGGGGCGCCTGGGTCGAAGGCTGTTTTGGGTACGGATGTCTCTCCGGTGTTTCTCGCTGCCTGGAAGGCGACGGCGAATCCGCTGTTCCTGCAGAATGCAGCGGTTGTGCAGATGCTTAACGGCAAAGGCTCTGAGGCACGGAAACTCCACCCTGCTGTGTTTGTTCCCGAGGATAATCCGCTTTTTTGGGCATATCTCAGTTACGATACAGGCGGTTACTTTCAGGCCTATGAGGATGCTCTTGCTGTGAGGGGTAATTCCGAAGAGGTCGAGGCTGAGCTCCTTGCAGAGGAGTCTGTTCCGATTGAAGCGCTGCTGCT
>JAITWB010000021.1 GCA_031285525.1 Spirochaetaceae bacterium | reverse complement strand
CTTGATCGTTACCCGAACGATACAGAACAACACAATAATAGCAAAAACAATATCGATAATAGCATAACTCATACGGTTCCTCCTGCAAGAGCGTTTGCGATATAAGCGGCAGGACGGCTCCCGCCCCCACCGGTAATTTTCATTGCAGCTTCGCCCATGCGAACCCGCAATTCAGTATTCGAAAGAAGCGCTTCCAGCTCTCTTCTCAGATTCTCGCCGGTTACTTCATTTCCTCCGGTCACCCTGTTTCTACAGAGAACGGACGCTGCGCCTTTACTCCGAAAATACTCCGCATTTTCCACCTGATCCCCCCGGGTTCCTGAACCGCTCAAGGGTATCAGAATCATCGGCTTCCCAACGACACCGCACTCCCAGAGGGAATTCGCCCCTGATCGGGAAACAACGATATCCGCCGCAGCGAGGACATGGGGCATCTCCGCCCGTAGATAGGCATAGGGCTTATACCGCCCCCGAATCTCCTCGGGCAAACCGGAAACATCCGCCGCCTGATCCATATTGTTTCCCCCTGTCTGGTGAACAACGATAAAGCGCCGGCACAGCCACTCAAGATTCTCTGCGATAAGGCTATTTATCTGCCGTGCTCCAAGGCTCCCGCCGAGCACCAGCAACAGCGGCAACGAGTTTTGCGGAATCTCCGCCGCAGCGCCGCCATTCAGCCCGAGGAATTCCCGCCCCGCTTCCGGATCGGCATCATAAAAAACGGGACGCACCGGATTCCCGCTTACCGTAACCGGACAGCGAACCTGCTTCATAAGACGATCCGAGGTCTCCTGATAGGAGACAAAGATACGGGACGCGATACGGGCATTCAGCCGTGTGGCAAGACCGGGAGAAAAATCGCATTCATGGGAATAGACAGGAATCCGCAAGAACCGGGCGGCAAAACAGGGAGGAACGCTCACAAAACCGCCTTTCGAAAACACCGCAGCCGGTTTAATCCTCGCCAAATGGTACACCGAAGCGAAAAAGCCCCCTGCTATTTTAAAGAGATCCAGCATATTCTGAAAGGAAAGATATCGGCGCAGTTTCCCCGAAGGAACGCCGACAAAAGAAACTCCGTGATCCTCGACTATCTTCCTATCCACTCCTGTGGAAGAACCCAGCCAGACAACGGAGTAATCGCTTACTTTTTGTAATTCATCGATAACGGCGAGTCCGGGATAGATATGCCCCCCGGTACCGCCGCCTGTAAACACCAGCGTCTTCATACCGCACAGTGTATCATCCTTTTGCCGCTGTGAAAAGCGATATCAGATTATCCTTCTTAAAGAGCTTGGCGTAATCCAGCGCAGACATACCCATACGATCCTTCATGTTCACATCAGCTCCGTGGGTGGACAAGAGTTCGCAAACCGACTCATTTCCGGATCCCACTGCAAGCACCAGCGCCGTCTGCCCGTCACGGCTCACAAAGTTGAGGTTCGCCCCGGCATCAACCAGTATCTTTGCAATATCGTAAGAACTCTTCCACACCGCATCCATAACCGCAGAATAGCCCCTATCGCCGGAAACGGCATCGATATCAGCTCCCTTGGCGATAAGCAGCTTGATCATCTTAACCTGCTCAGATCGAGCCGCTATACACAGCATGGGAGTCCCGTCGGAATTACGGGCATCGGCGCTCATCCCCGCAGCAATAAATAGAGAAACCCTATCCAAATCTCCCTTGGCAACATAGGTCGCCAGGCAATCCTCGGTAAGAGGTATCCCCTGGGCATAGAGCTTCTTATGAGCCCCCTTCTTCTCGTCGGCGGAGAGAAAATAATCGAAACTATTTTCCAGCTTCTTCTTGAGCTCCGCTGAATCGGCGCACATCACCGCACGGTGAAGACACCAATCCGCCTCAGCCCTGGCTTCCGCAACAGTGCCGGTCTTTGCCACCGCAAACAAGGGAATCTCCCTTCCGTCAGCATATCCTGCAATATACTGAATAACACACTGAAACTCCGGCGATTCATCCAGAAGTAGAACTACCTGGGTAATCTCGGGAAGAATCCCCCACAACTCCTGCAAACTATCGCCCTGAACTCCCAGCTTTTTAAACTGAACAAATTCGGCTTTATGGGAGGTAAGGAACGAAGCGATTTCGTTACCGACTGATGATTGATCGGGTGCACTGATTATGAGCCATTTCATATTTTCTAAGTATACTATATATCTATAAAAAAATAAAGCCACTCTTTTCAGAGTGGCTTGTGCCGTCGGACAGAATCGAACTGTCGACACATGGATTTTCAGTCCATTGCTCTACCGACTGAGCTACAACGGCGTTGTGTTATAACTTATACCCCGTACTGAAAAAAATGTCAATACAAAATCACAAAAAAAGAAAAAACTTTCACACTCCCTCCTTTGTTCTTCGCTCACTGCTTTGCTATCTGCCTTGAATCCCCCTCTGTTTTATCCATTTGCTATTTCCTGAAATATCGGATATAGTGTTTTCATGGCTGTAATTATACCTATTGCCGGAGGCAAGGGCGGCGTCGGCAAGAGCGTCCTTTCACTCAACCTGTCGATAGCCGTCTCAGCTTTATGCAAACAGGTCATCCTTTGTGATTTTGACCTGGGCGGAGCGAATCTGCATACGTTGCTGGGCCTCAAAAACAATCAGGCAGGATTGGGTAACTATATCCACCGTCAGGAAACCCAGCTGGAAAACCTCATACAGGCTACAGGTATACCGGATCTGCATTTTATCGCCGGGGATTGTCTCTTTCCCGGGGTAGCAAATATGGAATACTTTATAAAGAAGAAACTTATCAAGGATCTCTCAGCCCTTCCGGCGGATTATATCGTTCTTGACCTCGGAGCGGGTTCCACCTACAACATCCTTGACTTTTGGCTTTTGACCTATGACGGTATATTGGTAGTAACCCCGGAGATAACGTCCATCCTCAACGCCTATTCTTTCATAAAATCGGCGATATTCCGTTTCTTTTACCGACTCTTTCCTGCAAAAAGCCCTGAGCGGCAGATATTACAGAACAGCGTTCTCCAGCGTATGGAGGGCAAGGAGTATTCGTTTCTTAAAATACTGGAGGTCATCAAATCCCACTTCCCCGAATCGGGACAGTATGCATTGGATCAGCTTGAAAAATTCAGACCCCGGGTCATTATGAACATGGGAAGATGCGAACGGGACGCCGAAATGGGGATGCGCCTTCGCACACTGGTCAGAAACAAACTGGCAGTCACCATAGAATACATCGGCTTCGTACCATTTGATGAGGTGGTACAATATTCAATTGCCGGACGGCAGCCGGTATACCTTCAATACCCCCAGAGCTCCTTTTCTTCTGTTGTAGCCCCCATTGCCCGAC
>JAITWB010000160.1 GCA_031285525.1 Spirochaetaceae bacterium | reverse complement strand
TGTTGTCTTTCAAATCAAGCACAACATGCGTACCCTTGCCCACCTCCGGTATAAACAAACCTTTAAAGCCCGCAACGGCGGTGACGGTGAAGGCCGTAACCGCTACGGATCCGATGGTGATGATATTGTAATCTCTCTGCCCCCTGGAACCTTGTTGAGGGATGCCGTAACCGGTGAGCTCATTCATGATTTCGGTGTCGAAAATGCGGAACCGGTGTTTCGGTTTCTCGTTGGCGGTAAAGGCGGGTGGGGGAATACCCACTTCAAGTCATCAACGAATCAGGCTCCCCAGTATGCCCATGAAGGCAAGCCCGGTGAGAGCCGCAGTCTTCGGGTGGAACTCAATATTCTTGCAGACATCGGTCTTGTGGGGCTTCCCAATGCGGGGAAATCGTCGCTTCTTGACTTTTTTACCAATGCCCGTCCCAAGATAGCTCCTTATCCTTTTACCACAAAGATACCCAACCTCGGTGTACTCCGGGTGGATGACGAAAGGGATATCATTATTGCCGATATTCCCGGTATCATAGAGGGGGCGTCAGAAGGTGCAGGTCTTGGTATACGCTTTCTCAAGCACATCTCCCGCACTCAGGGGCTTGCCTGTCTTATAGACCTTTCTGATGACAATTACCTTGAAGCTCTGGATATCCGTCTTGCGGAGTTGAAGCAGTTTTCGGATCTGCTCGAAAAGAAGCCTCGGATCGTGTTGGCGAATAAGCTCGATGTCGAAGGAACCGCTGAGCGGCTGGGGATGCTGAGAGAGAAATGTCCCGATGAAGCCATTGTAGGTATGTCGATATATTCTAAAGAGGGAATGGATCAGGTGCGAAAAGTTCTTATGGGACTTGCCGAATCCGTTCATGCAGATGACCCCAAAAGAGCCGCCGGCGGGATAGAGGCGAAGCCCAGGCAGAGTACCTTTCTTCAGGAACGTTCCGTTGACGGATCCGGCAGGGTGGATTATCCCGGCAGAGATTACTCTTCCGAAGATAACTGATAACACATAACGGATGCAGGAACATGAAGATAGCGATGTTCGGCGGGTCTTTTAACCCTATTCATATCGGACACCTTTTTCTTGCGGAAGAGGTGCGTATCATCTGCGGCTATGATCTTATCCTTTTTGTACCCGCTTTTATTTCTCCCTTCAAAGCTAAAGGATTCTCTGTTGGTCGTGGCGATATCGCTGTGCCCTCAGTTACCGACCGTCTGGCGATGATAGAACTCGCTATCGCAGGGAACGAACATTTCCGGCTGGAGCGGTGTGAAGTCGATAGGGGAGGTATTTCCTATACCTATGATACGGTGCAGTATATTATCGACCAATACAAAGGGCAGTTAGATGAACCTCCGGGACTTATTATCGGGGACGATCTGGTTGCCGACTTTGGGTTGTGGCATCGCGCTTCTGATCTGGCGAAGGAGTGCCGTCTTATTGTAGCCGAGAGATCCTCGGCAGAGTCGGTTTTGTCGGCAGTTCGGGGTTTTTCCTATCCCCATCAGACCATCGATAATACGCGGTTCCCGGTTTCTTCATCGGAGATTCGAGAGCGGATTAAACACGGAAAAGGGTGGCGTTATCTGGTTTCCAAAGAGGTGTATCGGTATATAGGCGAAAGGAAGTTGTATGGATATTGATCCTCTGACCGAAAAAATAACCCTCTATGCTAAAGGTGTGCTCCCTTCTTCCCGGTATGAACACTCTCTCCGTACTGCTGAAACTGCGGTACAGCTCTGTAAACGTTTTGGACTCGATCCTGCCCGGGGGAATCTTGCGGGGATAGGCCATGATATCTGCAAGGCCTCTCCAACTCGTATGCTCTTTGCTCTGTCGGAACAGGATGGGGAACCCATAACCCGGTTGGAAAAGGAGAAGCCCAGTCTGCTCCACGGACGGGCTGCTGCGGTGATGCTGAGAAAGGATTTTGGTATTGATGACGAGGATGTACTCGATGCTATCAAGGATCATACCTTTGGGCGTCCCGGAATGGGGGTACTTGCAAAGATCCTGTATGCGGCCGACAAGATAGAGCCCGGCAGGGAACATATCACTAAGAAGCGGCGTGAAGAGTTGTTTTTGATGGATATTGATGAGCTTGTGAGGACGACCATTACCTAGAATATAGCATATCAGAAGAAAAAATCCCGGGAGATATCTCCTTTGACTCAGGAATTGTTGGAGTCTCTGACGGCAAGGTAGGAAATGGAGGGGAGCAGGTAAAAAAGAGGAGGAGAAGGGAGAAAAAATGAAGAAGTTTCGGATAGATAAGAGTGCTTTTTTTCTTATAGCTATAATGCTTATATTGGTGGTGACGTCGGTGGTGCTTGTCTTTGCGATGAGGCCTGATCCTATTGCTGATGCCCTGGAGAATGATCAGTTGTTGAAGGTGTTGATTGTTCTTGAGGATGAGGGGCGTCCGTTATTGACCAATGTGCTGGTTTATTATCCTCCTTCACGGCGGGCTGCGGTATTCAATATTCCTTCTGAAACAGGGCTCATTATAAGTTCTCTCGGACGGATGGATCGCATCGATGCGCTGTATACGGAGAAGGATATTTCCGCCTATCTGGGGGAGATCGAGAAGCTTTTGAATATATCGATACCCTTCTATGTTTCTATGGATATGACGGAATTTTCGGCTCTCACAGACCTTCTCGGGGGGCTCAAGGTGTTTATTCCTGTTCCTGTGGATATTCAGACTGAGACCGAACGGTGGCTGCTTCCTTCGGGGGCGGTGTCGCTGGACGGTGATAAGATACAAACCTATATCAACTATGTGCAGCCTGAGGAACAGGATACGAGTCTCTCTGAGCGCCGTCAGAATAGTCTGATTGCGTTTCTTTGGGCTATCGGAGAGAATTCCCGTAAGCTGTTTTCCCGGGAATTCTTTCCGGCGGTGAGAAAAAATCTCCATTCAAACCTGGAAGATATTCACTTGAGTAAACTGCTGTCGGAGATAGCTATGGCCGATACGGAGCGGCTGAGTCCTCAGACGGTTACTGGTTCGGTGCGCCGGGTGGATGGTCAGGAACTGCTGTTTCCTCACTATGATGGGCAGCTTATAAAGGATATTGTGCGTCAGACCACGGGAACGCTCGCGTCTTCGGGGGATATCACCCACGACAGGATTTATGTAATAGAGATACTGAATGGAACAACTACTCAGGGGTTGGCTCGGAATACGTCGGCGCTGTACCAGAGTTTTGGCTACGATGTGATGAATGTGGCAAACGCCGATACAAATGATTATAGTGAGACTATCATCATCGATCATATCGGCGATCAGGTGACTGCAAAGAATATTGGAGAGATAATCCATTGCAGCCGCTTTAAGACGACTGAAGTGAGGGCAGCTGAGCTGGCGGATGAGCCGGCAAACTATGCAGCTGATTCGCTTGTTGATTTTACGATAGTCCTTGGAAGGGATTTTGACGGAAGATATGTGAGGTAATATGCAGGAAATGCGGACAAAGGCCCTTGAGTTGGGGCAGCTTTTACAGGAACACAAGGGGGAGAAGGTTGCAGTACTGGACATCTCCCGTCTCAATAGTTGGACCGATTATTTTGTTATCGCCACGGTGAACAGTTCTACCCATGCAAAGGGGCTGTACAAACACGTAAAGGATTATGCAAAGGAACACGATATGCATATCCGGCTGACAAAGCGCAAGACTCCCGACGGTGAGGACTGGAACCTCATTGATTTTGGGTCGATAGTCGTCCACCTTATGACAGAGGAAGCCAGGGATTTCTATGAACTCGAAAAACTCTGGCATGAAGGAACTGTGTTGCTGTAGTAACTTTTGCAGTAAAGCTTAACAGGAGAAAAAATACCGGGGCGGAAATATGAGGCAGCATCAGAGTGCGAGTTGCATTCTGAAGGGTGCTGCGTTTTCCGCCCCGGTTAAGACAATGAAACCGATAAGACCCTCCGCCTTATCGGTTTCGAGGCTTAACCCGATTCAGATTATTCATCAAAATCGTCGTATTCGAGATCATCATCATACCCGAATTCATCGTCCTCATCATCGTAGTCATCCAGCTCCTCTTCTTCGTATTCATCGGAGTCTAGATCATCATCGACAAATTCGTCTTCGTCAAAATCATCGAAATCGTCTTCATCGTCATCGAAGTCATCGTCAGTATAGTCATCATAGGCATTATCAAAGCCGTATAACAACATCGATGAATCTTCAAGCAAATCATTATCCCTCACCATGCACTTACAACCTCTTCCTCTTCTACCTTATATATTGAACATAGATGAGAGTATTCCTTTCTGTCAACACTTTCAATGCTCAAAGTCCCTTATTTTTCAGGAAAAATGCATTTTTTTGTGCTATTCCTTTGAGAAGGGTATTTTCCCTTTCATCTTTTTTACTGGCTTTGACAAACTTTGTTTTTTCTGTCATACTATCGGTGCGTATGTTGTATTGCATTGATTCTCCCGCAAAGTTGAACTTAAGTCTGCGGGTACTACCTTTGGGTAGTAGAGATGATGGCTATCATAGCATTGAAAGTTTGTTTCAGCGTATATCCCTCAAGGATACACTTGAAATCAGCATCCGGGGAGAACGGGGCGCCTGTTTTGTGGAGTCGCCCTTGCTAAACCTGCCGGAAAAAAATACCATCACATCCGCAGTTGCGGAGTTCCGCAGATTTACGGGAATCAGTGATGGGTTGCATATACGGGTGATGAAGTACATTCCCGACGGCGCAGGGCTCGGAGGCGGTTCCTCCGATGCGGCGGCCGTACTACGGGGTCTGAATGACCTGTTTAATGCGGCATTGAGTGAGTCTGAGCTGCTGTCCCTCGGGGCGGCTGTGGGAAGTGATGTTCCCTTTTTTCTTTCATCCCCCTGCGCAGTTGTTACGGGCAGGGGAGAGAAACTCACTCCCTTGGCGGGGAGAAATGATCTTTTTTATGTGCTGGTGTTTCCAGAAGTACGAAGTTCAACAGGGATAGCGTATAGCCGTGTGGATGAATGGCTTTCTCTCCATCCCGATGATGAACAGTGGCCGGATGCGGCGGAGTTGGAGCAGATGTATCTGCTCAATCCACGACAGTGGCGGTTTCGCAACAGTTTTACCCAGGCTCTTATGCAGGATTACCCGGTAATCGGTTCGGCGCTGAATGATATGCGGAGAGCAGGCGCCCT
>JAITWB010000132.1 GCA_031285525.1 Spirochaetaceae bacterium | reverse complement strand
AAGTCCCACTCCAGGACACTGATAACCGATTTGTCCATTCCGCATCCTTCGATGAGGATGACAAAGGGCAAACACACAAGGATAAACATCTGTTCTCTCATATAACAGACCTCCTATATAATTAATCCCTGTATAATAAATCGCGGATACTAGTGCATTTTCAGTGTCTTTTTGATAAAATAATGAAATTTTTTTTATAATAGCCCTGGTGTATGGGTGAGAGGAGAACGGAAGTGGAATATACGGTGAAATTGCTTACCCTATACAGGGATCTCTTTTATTGCATCCCCGATACGGAAGGCGCAGAAGCGGATTCCGCCCTGTTTAACAGAGACGAAACCCTCTCCGTATATAGAAACGGCGTAGGGGCGAAACAGCTGGTTGCGGAAAAGAGAGCGCACCTTCTGGACGGACGCTTCTGCGGATATGCACTCAGGGAAGGCGTTTTGGCAGAGGACATTACGACTCTGGCGGCGGGAAAGTACCTCTTTGCTCAAGGCCTGTATTCGGATATGGACGAAATGCTCGCCGCCGCCGAACAGGTATGGCTTGAGTCGCTCTGGCGTGACATCATCCCGTCGAACGATACCGTATATATCCGCACAGTAGTTGAAGACAACCGAAAAGTGTTTCAAGTCTTTCGTCAGGTCCCCTGAGCAACCTTCTCCGTTCTCCCTTTTCTCTTTTTTACCTTCTCTCTTCTCTTTGGAACCTCCTCCTTCTTGACAGAAATAGTTAGCATTGGTAAACTATATTCAGATTAGGTTGGAAAACTGACCCCGATCTGAAATGGAGGAAGTCTATGTCGTTAAGTATGGCAGCAACCGGTACGGTGGGTACGGTAAAAAAGATTACCGGAACAGACAGTACCAGGCAGTTTCTGGGGAGCCTCGGCTTTGTTGCGGGAGAACGGGTTTCTATCGTATCAAAAGTGGGGGGCGATCTTATCGTTGCGGTGAAGGATTCCCGTGTAGCCCTCAGTGGAGTGCTTGCGAGTACCATTATTGTGTAAGGGACAGTTGTCTCTTACACAAACGATTTTTTTTATCGGAAGAGTTAGCAATGGATAACTTCATCCATTGATTATAGAAAGTTTTTTTGGAGAGAAAATGGGTGTGCAGATAGCGCTTGTGGGTAATCCCAACAGCGGAAAGACGACGATGTTTAATGAATTAACCGGCTCTTCCCAGTATGTGGGAAACTGGCCCGGTGTTACAGTTGAGAAAAAAGAGGGAAATCTGAAGGGGCAGCGGGATGTTAATGTCATCGATCTGCCCGGAATATACTCCCTTTCTACTTATATGCCGGAAGAGGTGATAACCAGAACGTATCTTCTTGAAGAGAAGCCTGATGTTATTATCAATATTATAGACGCTTCAAATATTGAACGGAATTTGTATCTCACGACACAGCTGCTTGAGACAGGTGTTCCCGTTGTGGTTGCCCTGAACATGATGGATGTGGTGCGTAAAAACGGTGATACCATAGATAGAGAGCGGCTTAGC
Source organism: Spirochaetaceae bacterium (assembly GCA_031285525.1). Next base: position 4,984 of record JAITWB010000132.1, on the reverse strand, counting down.
GCACGGCTTGGCTGTCCTGTAGTGGAGGCCATGGCTTCCCGGGGAGAAGGGGTTCGGGAGGTTGCCGAAAAAGCTTTGGAAGCGGTTTCTTCGGGATTAACCCCTTCTGTTATATATAGTAGGTTCAGCCCGGAAATCGAAAAAGTACTCTCGGCTATCAGTTCTCTCATCGAGGGACGTGTCGATAGGAAATATGTCCGCTGGTATGCGGTGAAGCTCTTTGAGGGCGAGAAAAACGTTGCCGCTTCCGCCCTGACGGATGAACAGAGGCTGCATATAGAGCAGCTGATACGGGAATGTGAGAGGACGTTTGATGATGACAGCGAGAGCATTATTACCAATGGGCGGTATGAGTGGATTTCAGAGGTTGTACGGAATACGGTTATAAAGGGAAGTTCGGGGCTTACTGCTTCGGATAAGATAGACCGGATCGTGACCAGCCGATTTCTTGCGCTGCCCATTTTCGCCCTTGTCATGTTTGTCCTCTACTTTGTATCCGTGTCGTGGCTCGGCGCTATTGTTACGGACTGGACGAATGACACCCTCTTTGGAGGGATTATTCAGCCTGCTGTTGCCGAATGGCTTGCAGCGGTCGATACCGCAGAGTGGCTCCAGGGACTGGTGGTGGACGGCATCATCGGCGGTGTCGGCGCTGTGTTGGGATTTGTTCCTCAGTTGGTGATACTGTTTTTCTTCCTTTCTGTGCTTGAGGATTGCGGTTATATGGCCCGGGTTGCGTTTATCATGGACAGGATTTTCCGCAAATTCGGATTGCCGGGAAAGGCCTTTATTCCGCTGTTGATCGCGTCGGGCTGCGGCGTTCCGGGGATTCTGGCGTCCCGTACCATCGAAAACGAGAAGGATCGGCGGATGACTATTATGCTCACCACCTTTATTCCCTGTGGTGCGAAATTGCCTATTATCGCCCTCTTTGCGGGGGCGCTTTATAGGGATGCCTTGTGGGTTGCCCCTTCGATGTACTTTCTCGGGATAGTGATGGTGCTGTTTTCCGGTATAGTGCTGAAAAAGACAACTTCCTTTTTGGGCGGCGCCGCGCCTTTCGTTATGGAGCTTCCCCGTTACCACTTTCCTTCCATGAAGGGCGTGTTCATTCATGTGTGGGAGCGGGCACGGTCTTTCGTGATTAAGGCGGGAACGGTCATTTTTCTTTCCTGCGGCGCCTTGTGGTTCCTTTCCAATTTCGGCATTACCAACGAAGGTTTTGGTCTTGCCTCTGCGGACGATAGTATTCTTGCAGTTATAGGAAGCGCTATCGCCTGGATATTACGACCTTTGGGGTTTGGAAATTGGCAGTCCGCTGTTGCGGTGATTACCGGGCTGATAGCCAAGGAAAACGTGGTAGGAACCTTCGGTGTGCTCCTTGGGGCGGGGGACGATGCTTCCCTGCTGGGGAATATCGGGGTGCTCTTTTCCGGTATTTCCGGTATGTCGTTTATGGTATTCAACCTGCTTTGCGCTCCCTGTGTTGCCGCCATCGCCGCTATCCGCCGTGAGATGGGAACATGGAAGTGGACCTTTATCGCGGTGGGCTATCAGACCCTCCTTGCTTATGGGACTGCTCTGGCGGTGTATCAATTCGGTTCCCTGTTTTTTGCCGGAGCTTCATTCGGCGTGGGGACGGTATTTGCGGTTCTGACGGTATTGTTTGCGATTTGGCTGGTTGTGCGAAAGAAGGATTTTAGGAGGGAATAAGGGAGGGTACATTATCAGGATACGGAGTGCTGAAAATTTCTGATTGAATTTTTAGCATAATTGTGATATAGTGCTGGAGATCTGTATTTATGGGGAGAGGGATTTCACCGAATGAAAGGACAGCTGTCACAATCAAATTTGCCGCCGTCTGAGGACAATCCCTTTACCGTGATAGAGTTGTTTGCTGGGGCAGGGGGACTTGCTCTGGGTGTTGAAAGTGCCGGATTTACGCCCCTTGCTCTCATTGAATTCAATAAAGATGCAGCAGATACGCTCAAACGTAATCGTCCTGAATGGAATGTGATTTGCGATGATATAGCAAATATAGCGCCGCAGGATCTCAATTCATTCTTTAATGTGACTGTTGGTGAGGTAGACTTGCTTTCCGGGGGTGCTCCTTGTCAGGCTTTTTCCTATGCAGGTAAACGTCTTGGTTTGGAGGATGCCCGGGGTACGCTCTTTTATCACTATGCTGTTTTTTTGCAGAAATTGCAGCCTAAAACCTTTTTATTTGAAAATGTACGGGGTTTATTGACCCATGATAAAGGGCGCACATACGAAACTATTTTGGAGATTTTTAAACAGGCAGGCTATGTCATTCAAAAGCAAGTATTGAACGCATGGAATTACGGGGTTGCTCAAAAGCGGGAGCGGCTTATTACCATTGGTGTACGTGCTGATTTGGCAGATACGATGACAATACACTTTCCGCAGCCCCACGAATATAAGCCTGTATTGCGTGATGTTTTACAGAATGTACCAGCCAGCGAAGGCTCGTTTTATTCAGAGTATAAGCGTCGTATTTTTGAATTAGTGCCTCCTGGCGGTTATTGGCGCGATATTCCTGCTGATATAGCTAAGGAATATATGAAAAGTTGTTGGAATATGGGCGGCGGCAGAACAGGTATTTTGCGTCGGCTCTCGCTGGATGAGCCGTCTTTGACCGTTTTGACTTCACCTTCACAAAAACAAACTGATAGATGTCATCCATTGGAAGCGCGTCCGTTTAATATAAGAGAAAATGCCCGCATTCAGTGTTTTCCTGATGATTGGGCTTTTTGCGGCAGTGTAGGCAGTCAATATAAACAGGTGGGCAATGCGGTTCCGGTAAACTTGGCGTTTGAAATTGCGAAGGAAATTCATAGAGGTTTGGAGGGTCTCCAATGTCAAAATTAGGTTTCATTTCTGATGGAGATTTCAAAAAACATATTGAGCTTACAATCAAGCAATATGGTGAAAAATTAAAACCCTACGATTTAAAGAAGTTCAACAGTAACCTTGTTGATCCCATCAAGTTGATTTTTGATAAAACGGTTTATCGATATAGTTGGGAAGAAATCGTGAGAAACGAGATTTTCCGTCAGCGGGATAAATCGAATAACAACGATATAGGCTATTTTCATCAACGTATTTTTCAATATATTTCGGGCTGCACGGTTCCGTCAGTTGGTTGGGATGTTGTCTTTACAAAAGATGATAGGATTGAGTTACCGGATAACGATACGGTAAAAACAGTGTTTGTTGAAATGAAAAACAAGCATAATACTATGAATTCCGCATCCAGTGGAAAGACCTATATTAAAATGCAGGGGCAGATACTATCTCATGACGATTGTGCCTGCTTTCTGGTTGAAGCGATTGCAAAACATTCTCAAAATAGTAAATGGTCGGTTACTGTGGATGGCGTAAAGCAAGGACATCGCCGCATTCGGCGAGTTAGTATGGATGAGTTTTATAGTCTTGTGACCGGACAAAGAGATGCATTTTATCAAATGTGCATGGTACTGCCAAGCATTATTGAGGATGTGGTCAATAGTTCTGCTGCATCGGCAATTCCTCAGGATACGGTCATCAGTGAGCTGCAAGCTATAGCCGAGAGTAAAAAAGGTTCTTTTGCCCTTGCCTTGTATTTGCTGGGATTTGGTTCTTATAACGGCTTTTAGAATAACATACAGGAGATTATCATGGATAACATAGTTGTCGGCGTCATCGGTTTCGGTACTGTGGGTGCCGGGGTTGTTAAAATACTCACCCATAACCGGGAAATGCTTGAGAAACGGGCAGGAGTTCCGGTGATTCTGAAGAAGATTGCCGATCTGGATATTTCCAGTGACAGAGGCGTTTCCCTTGCTCCGGGAGTTCTCACGAAGAATGTGAATGAGGTGCTTGAAGACCCTGAGATAACGATAGTGGTTGAGGCGATAGGCGGGGAAAATCCTGCGAAGTCCTTTATCGAAAAAGCCCTCAGGGCGGGGAAAAACGTTGTTACCTCGAACAAAGAGGTCATCGCCAAACACGGCTCTTTTTTTACTTCCCTGGCTCGGGAGCATAATTGCTCCCTGCTCTACGAAGCGGCGGTGGGCGGCGGGATTCCGGTGCTTCACGCCATCAGGAATTCCCTTGCAGGTAACAAGATAGAACGAGTTTTCGGTATCGTTAATGGGACGACCAATTATATTCTCACCAAGATGACCGCTTCCGGGGCGGATTTTGCTGGGACATTGAAGGAAGCCCAGGAGCTCGGGTACGCCGAGGCGGATCCGAAGAACGATGTGGTGGGTTATGATGTGGCGTACAAGCTGTCGATTCTCGCTTCTCTCGCTTTCCGGTGTGAAGTCGATTATACCAGTATATATCGGGAAGGTATAACCGCTATATCTGCGGAAGATATTGCTGCGGCTCGGCAGTTCGGCTATACGATAAAGATGCTCGCCGTCGGTATAAATCACGGAGACCGTATTGAGCTCCACGTGCATCCGGTGATGATCGAAAACAGCCATCCTTTGGCAACGGTCAATGACGTGTTCAACGCTATCTATATCCGGGGCGATAGTCTCGGGGATGCGATGTTTTACGGAAGAGGGGCGGGGGAACTGCCCACGGCGTCTGCTGTGGTGGGGGATATCATGAACCTCGCCTTCCGCGCTCAGGAAGGTTTTGCCCGGGACAGCGAGTTCCGCCTTGAGAAGCTGCCGGTGATTCCCATGGATGAGTGTTCCACCAGCTTTTTCATCCGCTGTACAGTGGATGACAAGCCGGGGGTTCTCGCCGATATCAGCAGGATATTTGCGAACCACGGCATAAGCATCCTGAGCATCCAGCAGATAGGCGCCCACGAAGATACAGCCGCCATAACGGTTATAACTCATCCCGTTACCGAGGCGCAGATGAAAGCCGCCCTCGCTGAGACGGAAAAACTGATTTCTATGCGGAAGATCTGCTCGGTTATACGGGTGGGGCTTGAGGAGTAGGACTGAACAATCCTCAAAAG
>JAITWB010000120.1 GCA_031285525.1 Spirochaetaceae bacterium | reverse complement strand
AGAAGCAACGCCGCCGCCGCAATGGCGGTAATGAACAATAAACCCTTCATCCTCATATATTCCTCCTAATATTTTTTTCCCAATACGGGAAAACCGTTGCTCTATTGTAACACGGGATTTAGATAACAGGCAAACATTTTTTTTTCAAAAAAGAACAAAAAAAAACGAGCTTGAACAAACAAGTATATTGGGATAAAACTATTACAACTATAAGAAAGGATCGATCATGCCAGAGGAACGAAGCAAATTTGAACAGATGACCACAGAACCGATTGAACGGCTTGTGGCGAAACTGGCGCTGCCTTCAATAACGATAATGCTCATCTCCTCGCTCTATAATATGGCGGACACCTTCTTTGTCGGAAGACTCGGCACCAGCGCTACCGCAGCGGTAGGGATCGTATTCCCCTTCATGGCTATCATACAGGCAGTGGGCTTCTTCTTCGGACACGGAGCGGGCAACTACATCTCCCGTTCACTGGGGGCGCAGCAAACCGCATCCGCAGGCAGAATGGCTTCCACCGGATTTTTCTCCTCCCTCATCATGGGCGTCGTCATATCCTTATTGGGAATAGTCTTCATGGCACCCCTGCTCCGTCTGCTGGGAGCAACCGAAACCATCCTCCCCCATGCAGAAGCGTATATGGGTTTCATCATCCTGGGAGCGCCTTTCATGACCTCCACCCTCATGCTGAACAATCTGCTCCGATACCAGGGCAGCGCCTTCTACGGCATGATCGGAACTGTTGCAGGAGCGGTATTGAACGTCGCCCTGGATCCGCTGTTCATCTTTACCTTTGACATGGGAGTACAGGGCGCCTCATTGGCAACCATGCTGAGCCAAACGGTCAGCTTCTTTCTGCTCCTTATCGGTTGTATGCGTAAGGACAATGTACGTATCCGGCTCAAGGATTTCGCCCCCTCCATTCCCACCTATAAGGAAATAATAAGAGGAGGACTCCCTTCGTTATTCCGGCAGGGATTTGCGAGCATCGCCGTTATCTGCCTAAACCAGGCCGCCAGAGGCTATGGAGACGCGGGAATCGCCGCCATATCGATAGTAAACCGGGTTACCATGATGGCAGGCTCCGCCCTCATCGGCTTTGGACAGGGCTTTCAACCCGTATGCGGCTTCAATTACGGAGCGAAACTGTACGACCGGGTACAAAAAGCGCTCTGGTTCTGTGTGCGTATCTCTACAGGAATCCTTATAGCATTCTCTGTCTGCGGCTGTATCTTTGCCCCCGATATCATTGCCCTTTTTAGAAGGGACGATCTCGAAGTCATTACCATCGGAACCCGAGCCCTCCGTCTTCAATGCCTTACCTTCCCGCTGACAGGATGGATAGTGTTGAATAACATGCTGTTCCAAACCACCGGAAAAGCGCTGGAAGCGACCATCCTCGCCCTCTCCCGGCAAGGAATCTTTCTCATACTGGCGCTTCTCATTCTGACTCCGCTTTTCGGTCTCCTCGGCATCCAGCTAAGCCAACCCGTTGCAGACGTTGCTGCCTTTATTCTGACCATCCCTCTGTACCGGAGGATGAGCAGGGGGATGAAAGATTAGGAAGCGCCTTCTCTCCTCCTTTCAGCCTGCTCACTTATCCGGCTCTCTTTACGCAAAGTTCCCCAATCCCCCCGGCTTCACCTCAAAGTGGCTAAACTCCAGCATAAACGATGCCCTACCTTGAGTTACCGAGCGGAGGGCGGTAGAAAAGCCGAACATCTTCGCCATGGGAGCCTGCGCGTGAACCACTTCGGTGGAGGGCTTCGATTCGAGGCTCGAAATGACACCTCCCCGCTGGGTTATCTGGCTCATGGCTTCGCCGACAAATTCCTTGGGACAGAGGATGTCCACGTTCATCACCGGCTCAAGCAGTTCCGTTGAGGCTTTTGTGCACCCCGCATCAAAGGCGGCGACGGAGCAGGCTTCGAAGGCAAAGGCAGTGGAAGTGAGTTCACTGTAATCCACCGACGTAAGTGTAACGCTGATATTGGTACAAGGATAGCCGTAGCGGATTCCCGAAGCGAAACAGCCGGTGACAGCCCGCTCGATAGCGTCGAAGATCTCCTCGGGGATGTTTGCCGTCTTTCTTACTCCATTAACATAGCGGTTTCCCGAAGCGGAAGTGTCAGCACTGTCCCCCTGCGTTGCACCTTGCGCCGCGCTAAGGCTTGCATTAAGGGGCGCAATACGGAGGGTAACCCCTGCGGTCTGCTCCTTTCCGCCGATGGTACGGGAGAAGCTCTCTGTGTGCTCCGTCTCTGCGGTGACAGATTCCCGGTAGGTCACCTGAGGATTGCCGACCCGGGCGCCCACCTTAAAGTCGTCCAGCATCCGCCGAACAAGCACGTCCAGATGGAGCTCCCCCATTCCGGAGATAATGAGCTGTCCGGTTTCAGGATCGTCCTTAGAGATGAAGGTAGGATCCTCTTTGGAAAGGATGTCCAGGGTCTCCTTGAGTTTATCCCGATCCGAAAGGGTCTTGGGTTCTATAGAAACGGAAATCACCGGTTCAGGAAAGTGCATCTGTTCCAGAAGCACCGCCATCCCTTCGCTGCACACCGTGTCTCCGGTCTGCGCCAGCTTCATCCCGATAATCACCGCTATGTCCCCGGCCTGAATCGAGTCCATGGGCTCACTCTTATTCGAGTGCATCCGCAGGATACGGTTCACCCGCTCCCGCTTCTTCTTTCCCGGGTTGTATATCTGATCCCCCGACTGTATCTTGCCGGAGTACATACGGACATAACAGAGACTCCCCGCCTCCCGGTCATACTGAATCTTAAACACCAGCCCTATAGGCGGTCCGTCAACCTTGCAGGGTATCTCGACCTCCTGCTCCTTCTTCACCTGAAACCCCACCGCCGGAGGCACTTCGTCAGGGGCAGGAAGGTAATCCACGATAGCGTCGATAAGGGGCTGAACGCCGATATTCCGTCTGGAAGCGCCGCAAAGGAAGGGCACGAATGAATGACCAAGAACCCCTGCACGGATCTCCCGTTTGAGCAGGGCTTGCGGTATCTCCTCGCCCATGAGATAGAGTTCCGCCAGTTCATCGCACCGGGAAGAAAGCTCATCGATGAGCTTCTCCCGCCACAACAGGGCTTCTTCCATCCGGGAATCGGCTATAGGAGAGACAACCATCTCCTCCCCTTCGGAGTCGCCGTTCCAGCGAATCTCCTGCATGGAGATAAGATCCACCACCCCTTCAAAGCCGCCTTCACTGCCGATAGGTATCTGGAGCGCCAGAGGAAAGGCGCCGAATTTCTTATGAATATCATCCATGGCATCAAAAAAGTCCGCCCCGATACGATCCATCTTGTTCACAAAGCAGATACGGGGAACCTTGTACTGATCAGCCTGCCGCCACACCGTCTCGGTCTGGGGCTGAACCCCTCCCACCGCACAAAGCACCGCCACTGCGCCGTCAAGCACCCGCAGAGACCGCTCCACCTCGGCAGTAAAGTCCACGTGACCGGGTGTGTCGATGATATTTATCTGATGCTCCCGCCACCAAGTGGTAGTCGCCGCACTCTGTATGGTAATCCCCCGCTCCTGCTCCTGGGTCATCCAGTCCATGGTGGCCTCACCGTCATCGATCTCCCCGATACGGTGAATCTTCCCGGTATAATACAGAATACGCTCTGTGGTAGTAGTCTTTCCGGCATCTATGTGGGCCATTATCCCGATATTTCGCATTGTACTTAGTGACATATTTACTCCAAGGTCTATAGTACCCTTAAATTGAAGGATCATCAATCCATATATGTCCGCATTTCCTCAACAAGAACTCTTGCAGGAGCGCTGATTTCCACAGCCCGGTTTTGGAGGTACATATCAGCATCTTCTTTGCCGTTTT
>JAITWB010000114.1 GCA_031285525.1 Spirochaetaceae bacterium | reverse complement strand
GTAGAAGTGCCTGCTCCTGTCTGTCTCCAGTGTCTTACCCATTCCTGATCCGGTAAACCGGGTTAGAGGATATTCTTTTTGATCGAGCCGCCGATGATGGTGGCCAGTACATTGCAGTGTTTATCGAAGACGATAACATCCGCTTTGTAGCCGGGGATTAGTGCGCCCTGTTCGCGGTATTTCATGACCTCTGCGGGGTTCATGGAAGCGAACTTTACCGCCTGTTCCACAGGCAGACCCAATTCCATCAAGTTTTTTATTCCCTTTATCATGGTCAGTGCGGAACCTGCGATGACGTCGTCCTTTTTCCGGTGGAAACAGCCGCCTGAGTATACCACTTCTTCTCCGTTAGCAATGAGTTCCCCGGTACGCTGTTCCGTGGGTTTGAGACTGTCCGTAACCAGAACGATCTTGTCGATAGGTTTATCCCGAACCAACAGCCGTATCAGGTCGGGGTGGACGTGGACGCCGTCGGCGATGATTTCACACGCCATTTCGGGGTGGATGAGTACCGCTCCGACTGCGCCGGGGTTGCGGTGGTGCATCTGGCTCATGGCGTTAAAGAGGTGGGTGGAATGGAGTATTCCTGCCTGCATCCCTTCGAACATATTTTCATAAGACGCATTGGTATGTCCCGCCTGTAGTACGATCTGATTTTTGATACAGTAGAGCGCCAGTTCCCGCATTCCCTTGATCTCCGGGGCTACGGTCATGTTTACGATATGTCCTTCAGAGGCCTTCCAGAGTGAATCCATGAGGGTGATATCGACGGCCTGGATGGTTTCGGGCCGCTGTACTCCCAGTTTTTCCGGGGAAACAAAGGGACCTTCCAGGTGGAGTCCCATGATCCTGGCTCCCTGTTCCTTGCCCATAGCGGCAACGATTGCTTTTATGGTTGCCTTCATGTTTTCGGGGGCGCTGGGATACATGGTGGGGTTGAATGCGGTAACTCCGTACTGCGCCAGCTCTTTGGACATTTCGATGATGGCATCGGTGGAGAGATCCTCTGTGCCGTAACCTGCAAAGCCGTGTATGTGGGTGTCTATCAGTCCAGGGGCGATAAAGGCTTCGTCCACATCCAGAATCCTCACCGAGGGGTCGAATTTCTTCTGCTGGAACCGTTTTTCGCTAAAAACATCCTCAATCTTTCCATCCTGTATCAATACGGAGCAGTGCTCCATCACGGAAAATCCAGTAACCACTGTTCCGTTATGCAAACAGACAGGTGTGCTCATAGTATTCCTCCTACTATCTGGCTTAAATAATACCATAACTTTGCCAGAAAGCAAACAGGGGGAATAAGGGAGGAGGTAAAAAGGAGAAAAGAGAAAAAAGTGTAAAAAAGAAAAGAAAATAGGCAAAATGTACGGAAAATAGATAAATAACCGCGATTAATATATAGAGAGTTTGTTTTGTGTGTTGAATTGAACTTCAAAACGATAGCACCTTATTGTTTTGAAGTTGACATACGTAATTATACGTATTATTATAGAGGAGGTGTGAGAATGACAGCCAAAGAACTAAAACGTAAACTGGTTGCTGCAGGATGGAGCATAATAGGAGGAAGCAGGCACGAATTGGCAACTCACCCCGATAAGCCTGGTGTACAAGTTGCGATCCATCGACACAAGGGCGATATTCCTACGGGAACTCTTAATAAAATCTTGAAGGATACGGGGTTAAAATAGACTCTGTCCCTTCGGTGCAAAGCAAAGTGAGGTGTTTTATATGAAATATGTCTATCCTGCTATCTTGTATTTTGATGACGGAAAAGTCGGGGTTACCGTTCCTGATTTACCGGGCTGTCACACATATGGAGATGATAAAGCAGACGCACTGTTGATGGCAAAAGATGCAGTAGAGATGTGGCTCTGGCACGCCGAAAACACGAATACCGTAATCCCGGCTGCGTCTGAAACAGTGGCGCTGAATTCTGGCGAAATGCTCACATTAATCGCTGCCGATACTGATGCATTTCGGCAAGCAAATGAGACAAGATCCGTTAAGAAAACACTGTCTATTCCGGCGTGGTTAAATTATCAGGCGGAAAAGGCAAACGCTCCTTTCTCTCAAATCTTACAGCAAGGATTGAAGGAGTATCTGCATATTGCAGTAAATTAATCGCTTTTTTTACCGATCGGTTCAATCCCCCTGCCTTTGATCTGACCGCTTTATTATTTTTTAGTTTTACTATACTATAGTCCCTGAATTATAGGTAAAACTGGACAGGAAAAAGGTCCATATTTTCAGGGGAATCTGTATGGTTACGGTCAAATTCGGCGGTACTTCCATGGGTTCTGCGGAACGGATATATACCGCCGCTGATATAATCCATGAACGGGCAGGGAAAGAAGATGTCAGTGTCATCGTTTCGGCGGTGGCTGGGGTTTCAAATTTGCTTCAGGAAAGCATTACTGCCTGTACAACTGTCGGCAACAGTACACAGGTATCGACTGCAACAGTTCCAGCGGAACAAGTTCCGGCGGCGGTTACCGAGCGGGTGCGGAGTATTCATGGGAAGATCATTGCTGAAATGGAAGAAAAGCTCCCTTCTTTTAATATAGCTTATGTTAACGGACGGCTTGAGCCGTTGTTTGCCGAGTATGAGCGGCTGCTTAATGCGGTTGCCGCCTTTGGGGAGTGTCCTGTTTCCATCCATTGCCGTATCATGGGTATGGGCGAACTGTTTTCTGCCCCCATTATGGAAGAAACCCTTCGCTGCAGGGGGCTTGATATAGCCCTCGTTGACAGCCGGGATGTCATATTTACCGTCGGGTTCCAGGCCGAAGGGGATCCTGATTATACGAAAACCAATGCAGCTTTGAGTCCTTACCGCGCTTCCGGCAACGCCCATCATCGGGTGCTGCTCTTTCCGGGGTTTATCTGTTCATGGGAAGGCGGAACAAGTTCCACTGGCGGTACAAGTACCGCTGGCGGAGTAAATTCCGCTAAACAGATGGGGCTTCTTGGCCGGAATGGGTCGGATTTTTCTGCGGCTATCATTGCGGTGGGTCTTGGCGCCCAGCGGCTCGAAATATGGACCGATGTTGACGGTATTTACACGGCTGATCCCCGGATCGTGAAGGATGCGATTCTGGTGGACGAGATGAGCTACGAAGAGGCGATGGAGTTGTCCTTCTTCGGTTCGAAGGTGCTGCATCCCAAGACGCTGATTCCTATCGCTGCGGCTGGTATAGAGACCTGGAGTCTCAATAGCATGAACCGCTCTGCACGGGGGACGAGGATCGTTTCTCGGCGCAATATAAAGGAAGAAAGTGCTTCGGAAGCGTCACATTCTGCGCCGCAAAATGCCGTACAGGGAATTTCGTGCCTTAAGAATACGGCGATGATTAGCGTTTCCGGCAACGGTATGAAGGGGCGGAAGGGGACGGCGGCAAGGCTTTTTGCGGCGGTTTCCCGCGGGGGAATTTCGGTGCTCCTCATTACCCAGTCGAGTTCGGAGTATACGATTAGTTTTTGTGTTCAGGAAGCGGAATCTGATCGGGTGATAAAGGTGCTGGAGAGTGAGTTCGAGTTTGAACTGCGGGAAAAGCTCATTAACCCGATAGAAGTACAGAAGCGCTGCGCCATCGTTTCGATTATCGGTGACGGTATGAAGGCGAAAAAGGGGACCGCTGCGGTGTTCTTTTCGGCTCTTGCTTCCCGGGATATTAATATTATTGCCATCGCTCAGGGGTCTTCGGAGCGGTCTATCAGTACGGTTATTTCCGGTGAAGACGGGGATACTGCGGTGCGTGTGGCGCATCGGTTTTTCTTTGATAC
>JAITWB010000075.1 GCA_031285525.1 Spirochaetaceae bacterium | reverse complement strand
AAGATCAATCCCCTTATCGGTTCAGCCGGAGTTTCCGCTGTACCTATGGCTGCCCGTGTTTCCAACAAGGTCGGTCAGGAGTACGATCCGTCGAACTTCCTGCTCATGCACGCCATGGGCCCCAACGTTGCCGGTGTTATCGGTACTGCGATTGCGGCGGGTGTGTTTATCGCTACTTACGCAAAGTAAGAGAAGTTAGTTAGATAGAAAAGGGGCTGTCCGTTTTTCGGATAGCCCCTTTTTTTATGCTATAAGTTGTTTGTTTTCCAAGGTACTAAAAAACAGTACCTTGAAAGTACTATTTTTAGTACCTAAGATCCCTAAAAATAGTACCAATAGAGTTTCTTGACCAAGGCTGATATCGAAATCAGAGCTTTTTATGTAATATATTAACGATTGTGTTTGACAATGTATGTGTAAAGATGTACATTGTATATGCAATGATAAGTGAAGGAGGGCTGGAAAATGAAAAATGCAAATGTTAGTATCAGATTAGACTCTCGGCTCAAAGAACAAACAGAAGCTGTATTGGAGCAATTCGGCTTAAACATGAGCGCTGTTGTTACCATGTTATTTCATCAAATTGTACGGGAACAGGCAATTCCGCTCTCATTAACTCTCAATTCAAGAGGAGGTACAATGGACATGTTGAATGATGCAAAAAATGCCCGTCTTGCCGGGTTTAAGGGGAGATCCGCTGAGAGTGTTATTGCGGATATGAAACGTATCGTGGCAGATATGAAGTATGATGCAGCAGATGTATAGTGTTATTCTTGCAGAGCGTGCAGAAGAAATGCTGCTTTCTCATACGGAATTTTTGGCGCAGGTGAGAGGATCCGGTGCTTATAGGTTAATCGAAGATTTTAAAAAAGCAGCGGATATGCTTGCTGGTAATCCTTTTCAGTTTCCTTTTGCTGATGAAATGGATGTGCCGGGAATTCCTGTAGAGACATACAGAAAGTGTCTATTCGGCTGGCGTTATAAGGCTTTGTATCTTGTTGAAGATGACCAGGTGTATATTGACGCAATAGTCGATGGCCGACAGGAAAATAAAGGACTGTACTGAATCACAGTCCTCAAAGTTACAGTGCCTATTCTATCCTTCCCGAACTTCCACGGTAGAGCCAGTGGAAGTTTTTGTTACTTCCAGCCTGACGGGTATTCTGTTGCGGAGTTCTCCCACGTGGGAGATGAGACCTACCACACGGCTGCCCCGTATTTCGTCGAGGATGGTGAGCGCTTTTTCCAGGGTGGTGTCGTCGAGACTGCCGAAGCCTTCATCGATGAAGATGGCGTCGAGCTGGATGCCGCCGCTGCGGTTTTGTACTGCGTCGGTGAGAGCCAGGGCGAGGCTGATGGATGCCATGAAGGTTTCCCCGCCGGAGAGGCTTTCACAGGGGCGTTTGCGTCCGGTGTAGCTGTCGAAGATTTCCAGATCCAGGCCGGAATAGCGCTGTCTGCCGCCTTTGTCGCTGTTGAGGAGGAGCCGATACCGTCCTTCGGACATCCTCTCCAGGCGTCGGCTGGCGTACATGGTTATTTCTTCGAGATAGACCCCCAGTATCCATGCTTCGAGGCTGCGCTTCTTGGGGTTGTTGCCGGAGAGATCGTCTGCAAGCCGGATAGAGAGCTGTCCTTCATCTGCGATTAGGCTGCGTTTGCGTTCCAGATCGTCCCTCCTGCGCTTTTTGTCTGAAAGGCTGTCCCTGCTTGATACGGCTGATGCGAGTCTGTCGGCTTCGTTCTGTTGTTCCTGTCTGAGATTGAGCAGTTCCGTTTCTTGGTTTTCGATATCGGGACGTTTTTTTCCTTCCAGTTCCTTGTTGAATCGGAGCAGTACTGCTGCCAGTTCGGTTCTGCGGCGGTTCCATTGTTCGAGGGAGTCTTCAAGGGTGATGCGGTGTTCCGGGGTGATGAGGGCTTCGATGACTTCCGGTGCAGTGCCGAAGGGGGAGGCGGAGAGGGCAGATTCAAAGTTTTTCTCAGCCGAGGTGAGTTCTTCGAGAGCGGTTTGTCTGTTCTTTTCGAGTTCTTCTTTGCGTCCCCGGAGGGAGTCTCTGAGGGACAGAGCTGCTTCCCGTCGGCGTCTGTATTCGGTGATTGCCTGCTGTTTTTCCTCCAGGGTGCGGGTGAACCGGGCTATCAGCGATGACGGTGTTGCAGTGTGAAGTTCCTCTGGGGAGGCGGCTTCTGCGGATTCAGGGCTTGCTTCTGCAAGAGCTTCTTCAAGCTGCTTTTCAAGCTGCCGGATTTCTGCTGCCCGTTCCGCTTCTGCGGTACGGGCAGCGGTCAGTTCTTCCTGCAGGGGGACGAGCCGGGATTCGAGGGTGCGCCGTTTTTGTTCGGCCTGTTCCCGTCGGGAGAGGGCGCGGTGGGCATCGTCAAGGGCTTTCCGTGTGCGTTCCTTGCCTGCCGCTGCTTCGGCGATGAACAGCGCCGCTTCCTGGAGAGAGGGGACAGAGCGGCTCTGTGTAACAGAGCTTCCTGTTTGAGTCATTGTTTCGGATAGCGTTTCTGCAAGTTCGGTATAGGTTTGTTCTGTTTCAGCGAAGGCGTTGCGGGCGGCTTCCAGGCGGGCGTTGATGCCGGCTTTGGAGATGGCGGCTTCGCTTCGGCGCTTTTCAAGGCTGTCACGGGTGAGCTTTTTTGCCGCTGCCGTTTCTGTCAGGGAGAAGGCGCTCAATGCGGGGTGTGTTGCCGGACGGGGATGTTCCAGGGCGCCGCAGACGGGGCAGGGGGAGTCGGGGGTGAGGGTTTCTGCAAGGTGTGCCGCTTGCTCCTCGATGCCCAGCCGGGATTTTCTGGTTTCCAGTTCTTCAAGCTCTGTCCCTATTATCTGGCAGGCCTTTTCCAGTTCCCCGATTTCCTGTGTTCTGACGTTGAGGGCTTCTTCGGCATCGGCGATGCCTTTTCGTCCTGCCGCCGCTTTTTCGGAAAGCTCTTTGAGTTGTTTCGCCCGGTTGAGGGTGTCTCCTGCTTTTGCGTCGGCTTCGGTGAGCCGGGCTATTTCTGCGGAGGTTACGGATATTTCTTCCAGCACGGTAACAGCGGCGGCGATTTCCTGAGCGGCTTTATCGCTTTCTTTCTTGAGGGATTCTGCGTGTTCCTGTGCGGCGGCGCGGTTTCGGCGGGATGCGGTGAGGGAGTTTTCAAGCTCCGCAGCCCGTTTGAGTGTTTTTATGCTGAATTCGATCCGGCGGCAGTCTTCGGCGGCGGTTTGTATGTCGGCTTCACCGGAATCGAGTTCTGTGAGTTCCGATTCCGCTTCTCCGATGGAGTCGCTGCACTGGGTCAGTTGGGCGTGTGCCCCGGCGGCTCTCTTGGAGGCGTTTTCCCGGGAGTGCAAAAGTGGGGACAGAGCTGCTGCAATGCCGGCCTGTTCGAGTTTTTGGGAGACCGCTTCCATGTCAGAGCTTTGATTGTCGAGTTCTGCCTGTTCTGCGGTGAGTTTTTCCTTTTCCCGGAGTTTCTCGGCAAGAGCCCGCTCTGATTCAAGCCGGGCGGCAAAGGCGAGGGTATTCTCTTCGAGGAGCCTGAGACGCTCCTTTGTTTGGTCTATAACGCTGAGGAGATGGTGATCTTCCGCTTCCCAGGTGTCGGCGCTGAATTCCTGGGACAGGGAGAGCAATTGGGTTTCGGTTTCCCTGAGACGGCTTCGGTATTCTTCCTGTTTCGCCAGAGCGTATTCGGTGATGCGTCTGTACTGTTCTGTCGGAAAGAGCCGGGAGAGGGATTTGCGCCGTTCGTTGGAGTTTTGCCTGAGAAAGTCTGCGAATTCCCCCTGAGGCAGGAGTACGATGCGGGAGAATTCCTCCGAGGTGAGGCCGATAAGCCGGACGATCTCTTCGTTTACGTCGGTGAGCTTTGCAAAGAGAAGCTCTGTCCCCTTATAGAGCGCCGCTTCTTCAGGGTGTTCCATTTTCATCCCCATACGGGGACCTTTCCGTGTGGAGATATAACTTCCAGGAGGGGTGCGCTCTACCCGATAGTGCTTATCCCGAAGGAGGAAATCGAGGGTTACCGAGGCGGTTTCTGTTTCGGGGACAAAGTGAGAGCGGAGCATGTTCCGGTTGAGTCCGCCCCGGGCTCCGGGAATTCTGCCGTAGAGGGCGTAGGTGAGGGCGTCGAGGATCGTGGTTTTTCCTGAGCCTGTTTTGCCTGCGATGAGAAATATGTCCCCCAGTTCTTCAAAGTTGATGAGGGTTTTGCCGGTGAAGGGGCCGATATTGTGTAGTTCAAGCCTGAGGGGTTTCATTTTCCGCTTCCTCCTTTTCTGCCTGAGCCGCAAATTGTTCAAAGAGATCCAGTTTTTCCGGGTCTGCACTGCCGTAGAGTCCGGTGAGAAAGGCTTCGCAGTCGTCCCGGGGGGATATTCTGCCGTCCTGTCCCATCCGGGAGATGCGTTCCCTGATATCTTCGGTCTCGGTTTCCTCCTGTACGATCCGTTGTCGGATGCTGAGGAGCAGGGGATAGCGGGGGCGCAGCAGGGCCATGGGGTTTTCGACTATTTCGCCGTCGGTGAGTTCGATTTCGAGGTAGTCTCCGCTGTATGCGAGGTAGGAGGAGTCGTTGTGAAAATCGGTGAATGAGCCGCTGAGCTTCTTGAGTGAGCGCAGGGGCTTGAGGGGGATTTTTTCGACCGATACGGGAAAGCCTGAAGAGCGGGTGTCGAGGTTGACCTGTAAGAGGTTTTTCTCGACGTTGGTTTCGTCAAAGGAGTAGGCTAAGGGAGAGCCTGCGTACCAGACCCGGTCGGATATGCGTTGCGTTTTGTGCAGGTGCCCCAGGGCGGTGTAGGAGAAGGGGCGGAACAGTGAGGGATTGACTTCCGCCGCGGTTCCGAGGAAGCTCCGTTCAGACTCGCTGGACATCCCTGCAAGGGTAAAGAGGTGCGCCGCAAGTACTGAGGGTACGGAGCTCTGTCCCTGCTGGGGAGAGGACAGGGTACGTTCCAGTTCCGAGTGTCTTTTCGTGATTCGCCGGATCGCTTCCTGTACCAGCTCCTCCTGTTCCTTTAAGGAGGAGCCCTTTAGGGGGTCGGAAAAGGAGAACTCCCCCTGGGAGCTTGGTATCTCAGAGGCGCTTGTCACTCCGGTGCTGGATCCCTTAGAGGCGCTAGACTCAAAGCTCTGTCCCTCATTTTCAGGCAGAATACTGCCTGCGGCGAGGAAGGGCAGCAGGTAGAATGCCGCCTTTTCTCCCTTATGTTCTATTATAATGGGCTCTGCGGCGTTATTCGGGTTGGAAACGATATGGATGTTCTGGGCGGTGAAAATCTCGGAGCCGTATCCGAGCCTCGCCGCGGAGTCGTGGTTGCCGGGGATGATGAGTATGGCGGTTTCGGGAGCGGCTTTTCTGA
>JAITWB010000071.1 GCA_031285525.1 Spirochaetaceae bacterium | reverse complement strand
TCGGCGTTGGGCATCGTCCGTACCTCAGGGAGCGGAACCCTGGAACAGCTTTCAAAGATCTTCTCCCGTCCCAAGGCTTTGCTTGAAGCGCAGGGGCATACCCTCGTATACGGCTGGATAGTAGATACCGGCAACCGCATCGATGAAGTACTCATCGCCGTCTATCGCGCCCCCAGAAGTTTCACCGGGGAAGAGATGGCGGAGATCATCTGCCACGGCGGACCTGCCGTAGTGACTGCCGTGTTTGAGCTGCTGCTCCGTTCCGGATTCCGACAGGCGGAAGGGGGGGAATTCACCTTCCGGGGCTTTATCAACGGAAAGACCGACCTCACCCGTGCCGAGGCTGTGCGGGAGATCATCGATGCCAAGACCGATACCGGGCGGGAACACGCCGTCGGGCGGCTCGCAGGAAACCTCCACGCCGAACTGACCCGTATAAAGGGTCTCATCATACAGGCTCTCGCAGCCGCAGAGGTAGAGATAGAATATCCTGAAGAAGATCATGCCGACGCAGGGGTGTTCGACACTACCGCTGTCGAAGAGGTTTGCACCCTGCTGGAAGAGCTCGCCGCAGGCTGGGAAGCCCAGAAGCTCTATCAGGAAGGGGCAAAGGTGGTTCTCTGCGGACGCACCAACGCAGGAAAGTCGAGTCTCTTCAATATGCTCCTCAAGGAAGAGCGGGCCATCGTTTCCGACATCCACGGAACCACCCGGGACTGGCTCGAAAGCTGGGCATCCTTTAACGGCATCCCGGTCCGCCTCTTCGATACCGCGGGCTTGCGGGAAACCTCCGACACCATAGAAGCCGCCGGAGTTGAACGCTCCCAGGGACTCGCCTCTGAGGCGGATCTGATTCTGTATGTGGTAGACAGCGCCGAAGGGCTTAACGGCGAGGACAAGGACTTCATCGCCGGAAGGGGTAATCTGCTGTTGGTTGGCAACAAGGCCGATAGGCTCCAGGCAGAACGGCTCCAGATGGAGCAAGCCCAGACGGAATCCTCTCTCTTGGAGGGCAGCATTCCGTCTCAAGCCCTTTTGGTAAGCGCAAAGGCCGGCAGCGGTATCCCCGCTCTGGTCGATCACGCTGCGGCTCTCCTCGCCTCCCGTGCTGCATCTGGTCACGGCTCAAGGTCGCGGAGTTCAACAGGACTGAGTTCTGCCGAACTCCGCTCTACAGAACTGGGCACCGCCCGTCAACGCCGGATTGTGGAAGAAGCCCTTGCCTCCCTCCGGCATGCCGTTGCTTCCGCAAAGGCTGGCTATCCGTTGGATGCCATCGCCCAGGATTTGGAAGACGCAGTAACCGCTCTTGGGGAGATAACCGGGGAGGTCACTTCCGACGATATACTGGATGCAGTGTTCTCGGGGTTTTGCGTGGGGAAGTGAGCCCCGTATCCGCTACAATGGCAGTATCTCCGATATAACCGAAAGGGTAACCGAAAACTGGGAGTTCTTTGTTCCTCCTTCGATCCCTGGGGCGGCAATATAATCTGAAGACACCATGCCGGTTCTCCTGCTGGCATTCGGTCCCCGGAGATCTCCGGTATACTCATAGCCGCCGCCGAGCCGGAGGGCGTTTCTTTCGGTAAATCTGAACAGAAGACTAAGCTCTCCGCCCAGGGTATAGCCGCCGTTCATATCATCGAGGTATTCGACAGCCCCCAGAATATGGTGATCAACGGCGGTACACCAGACCAGCGGAGAGAAACGGAAGAGCAGGGATAGGGATAAACGCTCTGAAATATCGGCTGATCCGGAAAAGCCAAATCCGGTAAAGAGATACTGCTGATGATAGGTAATAAGGCTTCCGGTGAAATAGCTCTTAGGCGCATCGGGAGTCCATTCGGTGTAGGGCGGATTCCATTCCGGCGGATATTGGTAGTAGCCGCCATATCCTTCAAAAGAGAGTACCCGATACCGGAATTCCCAAAAGGGGGTAATAGTAAACCTGTCCAGCAGATTGAACTCATATCCCAGGGATACATCGGTCTGAAGCCGGGAACGAATCTTCGCCTGGGAAATCGAGTAGTTGGTCACCGCTGAGTTATAGTTCAGGTAATCGAAGTCTTCCATAACGCCGCTGTTTCCGGGAAGCCCAAGGGTGAGGGACGCCGAAAGTTCCACTCCGTAGACGGTGAGCGATGTAGACACTCCGATGTAAAAGAGGGGTTTCATGTCCCAGACGAGCTTGCTTAAGAGGTAGTCATCTTCATATACGTACTCGTCCACTGAACCGGCTATCACGCCGAATATCGGCTCCAGGGTGAGTGTAAAGGGTTCCGGTTTTGTGAGGATATCTGCGCCAAAGGTTTTCCCGTTGAGGGTAAGCAGCAGAAGCGTACAAATAAGGGAAAACCGCCAAGACTTCATAGGTTTAGTATATCCTTACTTTGCTTTCCGGGGCAAGCCTGATTCACCTATAAGGAAAGATTTAAACTATACCCAATAGAGGCGTCAAACAGAAATTGGTCGTTTTTGGTGTTGAAGCCCTTTGCCATGGCAAGCGTTACCGCCAGAGAATGAGCCGTTTTTCCGCTTCTGAAGGAAAAGTAACACTCCGGTTCAAGCCGTATAGACCGTGATTGCACGGAGATTCTTTCTATATATAGTGCCGTACACTCAACAGAAAGGAACGAAAAGGGATAGGCAGCAAAAACGACCTTTGTAGTGAAGCTCTGCTTTTGCTTCTCCCCTTCTGCCGCAGGATATACCTCAAAAAGCTCCTCAAGCGACCAGTTTCGTCTCAAACTTCCATAGGGAGGGATAAAATCCGTCTTCCCGGAGACCTTAAAGCAGGTTGAACTTACCGGAGCGGGACTAAAAACGCCTCCCGGAGTAAAACCGCTTCCTGCATCACAGTCCTTTAGTTCGGTACGGAACGTAATACGCCCCAATGGCGCCGAAAGCCTCGCTTCAAGCTTGAAAGTCTCGGTAGTGTAGGGGAGTTCTGCAAAAGCGCTATCCCTTCGCAGGCGTATATCCGCCAGCGCTCCCAGGCGGAATACCGTCTTCTTTCCCGACAGAGTCAGATAGGGATTCAACTGCCCCCGAAAGATATCCTGAGTTTTCCCCGAAAAAGAGATGTACTGCGGATCCGTACAGGCTGCAACCGCCCCCACTCCTCCGAATCTCCCCGTCAGAGCCCCCTCGGCACGGACATAACCTGAAAATCCTCCTGCCGGATGCTTCATCGCCCCTCCCGAGACAAACAGTGTACTGTGCTTTGTCTGCATGGCATACTCAGCAGCGGTAAACAGTGTTTTTTCTCCATAAAACCAGCCCCGCTTGCGAAACCACACATCCTGTTCATCAGGAGACACCTCGCTCCAACCGCCAAAGAAGGAGATATTCCACCGCCGTATCCGAGGCAGAGGCGGAAAATGCACTGTCAGGACAGAATACAGAGGCAGCAAGGTTTCAACGGATTGCTCCTCCCCAAAGCCTTGCGGCAGAGTCACATAGATCCCGAATTCGGTAACCCATCGCGCAATCTCTGTACTGAATTTCAGCGCACCTGCAGCAGGCGGCGCTGTTTTTGCGGAAACAGACTGCAGCCTATGATACAATCCTGTCTGAGGCAGCGATGGACTCCTCAGTGGACTCCATGCCGCCGGCACCGGATCCTTTACCCGGGAAACGATTCCCCCTGTAGAGATCGTTCCCAGCGAAAAAGAGATACCCTCCGCAGGTTCCGCCAGCAAACCCCAATTGTTAAGAGCAAATTCAGGCGCCTTTTCCACACCCGGCTTGACGGACACCGCCAGACCCTGTGCAAGGAGCTGCATAGGCCCGTACTGAAAGGCAATTCCCCCAAGGGCTTCGCCTTCCTTTTCCGTCGTATACCCCGTATAGACCCTGAATTTCTGCGCCGACACTGTTCCCTGGGAAAGTCCCCCAGAGAGCGCTATAAGAAGCATGAAAAATAAAAAGTATTTCATATAAGATCAATCGCGGAAAGATCACTGTTTTCAGTGTGTTTTTACCAAATTGTTACATAAATTGCGAAAAAATAAAAAAAGCCGAGAAATAATCTTCCCGGCTTCTCTCATATCAACTCACTCTGTTTTCTCAGAATGGCTCTTATCTCATGGTCACCACTTCTGAAATATAACTGTCCTCAAAACTTGTGGTGTTCTGTACCACGCCCAGCCAATACTCGGCCTCGGTTTTGGTCTTGTAGGGACCGGTCCGTACCCGGTAAAAGGTCTTTCCTTCGATATCCCTGGTAAAAACGTCAGCGGTTATCTTGCTCTTGGAGAGATCCTCTCTAACCTGTTCCGCCCGCATCTTATCAGAGAACGAACCTGCCTGTATCCAGTACTCGGTGACCTGCTTCTTTGCAGGAGCAGCAACCTGAGTTGTCGTCTGCTTCACCGTTGTTTTCGGTGTAGAAGCTGTTGCCGCCGGTTTAGGTGCCGTATTTACGGGTGCTGTCTGCTGGACCGTCTGGGGCTGTGCCGTTGTTACCGGCTGCTGTACTGCCGGAGCGGTTTGAGTTGAAGCCGGTGTCTGTTCAACCGGAGCCGTCTGAGTCTGGCTTGTTTGAGCAGCCGTGTTCTGAGCCGGAGCTGTCTGGGACGCCCCAGTCTGAGAAGCAGGATCCGTAAGCGGTGTCTGTGCGGTACTGCCGGCAGGCTGCTGACCCGCTGGAGGAAGAGTACCGGTGATATCGAAGGTGGTTCTGTCAGAAATAACGGTGGTATTCCCCGAAACAACGGTCAAGTCAGAGACCTGCCGGGGATCCCCTTCGGCGGCGGAGAAGGGAGGAACTGTCTCTGGATTCCGAACCCATGCGTCCGGATCGGGCTGAACCCGTCCCTGACCCTGAGATGATATGGAAGCGAGCGCAGGATCAGTGTTTTTTGACGGTGCGTACAATATCAGGGCCGTGCCTATAACGATAAGGAGAAAGACTCCCACGGTGACAACGATCCATAAAAGTTTTTTCTGTTCCATAGCCATTAGTATCCTTTCAGTTCGAGAACTAATCTAAGCTGTTCCCTTAAATTCTCAGCCTGTCCCGAGTTGTATACTTTGTATATATCGACATTTTTTTGACAATGTTGAGTATAGATATCCCTTTGTGCGTAAAATCTCTGCAAAATCTGAAGTACCGACAGGTTTTTCCGTTTCAAGGCACGGAAGAAACGAACGATCAAGGGGGAATCGATATAGAGTATATAATCACAGCGGTAAATCGTATCTACCTTATAGAGCACCGCCGCATTAACGATTGTACAGCGAGAGCGGTTTGAATCGATAAAGCTGTTTATTTCCGTCTCCACATAGGGATAGACGATAGATTCATGCTCTTTCAACAGCTCCTTGCTGGAAAAGACGATGGAACCCAGCGCTCTGCGGTCTATTTTCCCGTCAACCGTGAGCAGTGAGACACCCCGCCTCTCCGCTTCCGCAGAAAAATGAGCGAGAATCTCGTCTTTTGCCGCCTCCACCGCCCGATGAGCGGCGAGGTCTCCATCGATGGACACACAGCCCATCTCCTCCAGCATCTGAGAAGCAAGACTCTTCCCCGCGCACATGGGACCCACAACGCCTATCACGCTCAATGGAAGTCTCC
>JAITWB010000037.1 GCA_031285525.1 Spirochaetaceae bacterium | reverse complement strand
TATAGAGTACCCCCATGAGGCTGGATCCGATCTGGGTCGCCAGCCGTATCCGCTGAGCCTCGCCGCCGGAAAGGGTTGCCGCCTGCCGTTCCAGGGTCAGGTAGTCCAGCCCCACGTTCTTCATGAACGAAAGCCTGTCCTTTATCTCTTTTTCGATCTGCCAGGCTA
Source organism: Spirochaetaceae bacterium (assembly GCA_031285525.1). Next base: position 3,027 of record JAITWB010000037.1, on the reverse strand, counting down.
TCTTCTGCTGGGTCTTCGTAAGTTTGATCTTTTCAAAGAAATCGATAGAATCCCCTACCGAAAGCAGGGTGAGATCGTAGATGTTCTTGTCGCCGACAGTTACTGCGAGGGCTTCAGGTTTGAGCTTCTTGCCGTGGCAGGTTTCGCACTCCCGGTGGGACATAAACCGCTCAAAGGACTCTCGCTGGGATTCCGAGAAGGTTTCGGTATACCGCCGTTTGAGGTCCGCATAGATACCTATCCATTTCTGGTGGTAGTTAAACTGTCCCGTACCTTCCCTATTCTGGTAGACAAAATCGATCTCCTCATCGGAACCATCCATGATGATAGCGAGAATCTTCTTAGGTAAATCCTTTACCGGCGTGGCAAGGGAGAACTTATACCGCTTTGCAAGCGCCTCGAAACGGGCACGGTTCCAGGCGGAATCAGGATTGTAGGGGACGAAAGCCCCTTCTTCGAAGGAGAGATCCTTGTCCGGAACGATGAGGTCGAAGTTAAATTCCATCTTGGAACCCAGTCCGGTACACTCAGTACAGGCGCCGAAGGGGTTGTTAAAAGAGAAGAGCCGCGGCTGGAGCTCCGGAATGGAGATACCGCAGTCGGGGCAGGAGTTTTTCTGGGAAAAGAACTCAGTCCGCTCCGCTGGAGGCGGCGCATCCGCCCCCTGATCCGGCGGAAGGGCAGTAACGATGATCATCCCACCGGCGCTGGTCATGGCGGTCTCCACCGAGTCAGCCAAGCGTTTGCGGACATCCGCAGAGAGGATGAGCCTGTCCACAACGATCTCTATGGTGTGCTTTTTCTGCTTTTCCAGCTTGATGGTTTCGTCCAGGTTTACCAGCAGTCCGTCGATACGAGCCCTGACAAAACCTGCCTTGACCGCATCGTCCAGTATCTTCTGATGTTCACCTTTTTTGCCCCGAATAACGGGAGCCATGATCTGAACCTTCGAACCGGTCTCCCATGAGAGGATGGAATCGATGATCTGATCTACCGACTGCTCCTGTATAACCCGCCCGCACTGGGGACAATGGGCAACTCCTATCCGCGCATAGAGGAGGCGGTAGTAGTCGTATATTTCAGTCACCGTACCCACGGTTGAACGGGGGTTTTTATGGGTGGTTTTTTGTTCGATGGAGATAGCCGGAGAAAGTCCTTCTATATAATCGATGTCCGGCTTGTCCATTCTACCGAGAAACTGCCGGGCATAGGCGGAAAGGCTTTCCACATAGCGGCGCTGCCCCTCGGCAAAAATAGTATCGAATGCGAGGGAGCTCTTCCCCGACCCCGAAAGCCCGGAGATAACGATCAGTTTATCCCGAGGGAGTTCCACATCGATGTTTTTCAGATTATGCTCTCTCGCGCCTTTCACGATGAGCTTATTCGACCCGATTTTGGTTTCCGGGGATACAGCCGGCGCAGTTTGCGGCGCAGCTTGAGCCGCTTCTTTTTTCTTCTTTGTCATGACAGTTTTTAGAGTACCCTGAATTGGAGGTTTTACTCAAGGGTGACGGTGTTGCCTGGCAATAAAAGAATCCGTTGTGTTTTTAGGAAAAATGTGCTATACATTGAACTAAAGAGGGGTGTTTTATGGATTATGCAATGAACAATTTGAATGCTGATTCCTATAAAGACCTTGATTGGGTATTGAGCGATTCCGACCGCGGTTTTTACTTTGTTATCGCTCCGGCTGCTATACAAGGCGAAATTGCGGAACCTTACCGAGAACTTGCAGCCGTCTACGATTACAAGAAAGAACGGGGACGTTATTCCTTTAATACGCTTGAAAGTTGGATACAGCATCATGCTTTTGAAAAGACACTCTTTCTTTTGAACTTTGATTTAGCAATACAAGAGGAAGCCGATATTAAGCGTCTCAATATGAGCCGTGATATGCTTGCTCATCTTAACAAGAACTGTATCTTTTTTGTTACTCAGTATACCGATGACAAACTCGCCAAAGGCGCCCTTGATTTTTATTCGTTTATTAAACTGCGTATACACTTTGAAGATGATTCTCCGGTCATTCATGAAAAGCCTCTTATTATCCCCGACAAAAGTACCGGAGTTGACTACGAAGTAGACTTTACCAAAAGCAAACAGAACTTATTGGCTAATGCGATTATGCTAATGAATAAAGCGGAAAAAGCAGAGAACGAATTCCGGTATACTGATGCTCTCACATATCTACATAAGGCATTGGAAATCCAGGAAAAACTATTAGGCAAAGAGAACCCTGATCCCGCTGCAACCTATCATAATATCGCTCTTGTATATGACTCCATGGGTGAATATCGCATGGCTCTTGAGTGGTATAATAAATCCCTGGCGATACGGGAGAAGGTTCTGGGCAAAGAACACCCTTTTACCGCTGCTACCTATAATAATATTGCTACAGTGTATTCACACATGGGTGAGTATCCAAAGGCTCTTGAGTGGTATAATAAAGCCCTTGCGATACTAGAGAAGGTTCTTGGCAAAGAACACCCTGATACCGCTGCTACCTATAATAATATCGCTTCTGTGTATTCTTCCATGGGTGAGTATCCCAATGCTCTTGAGTGGTATGAAAAAGCCCTTGCGATACAGGAGAAGGTTCTTGGTATAGACCACCCAAATACGGCGAAAACACATAGTAACATCGCTTTTGTGTATTCACATCAGGGTAAGTATGAGGATGCTCTTGCATTATATCGACCAACGTACAAGATTCTACGGCATAAACTAGGTGAGAATCATCCTGATACAAAGAAACGTTATAACAACATATTGGATGCCTACCTCAAATCCGGCCTTCCCCCCGCCGATTTCGACTCCTGGCTCTCCTCACCAGACCCCGAATAACCGAGCAGAGCAGTCAGCAGAAAACGCCCCCGCCTCCTGACTTTGCTCACTGCTCCTTTCTCTTTGCTCCCTGATCTCCCCCTCAACCTAATTGTTATTCCGTTTGTGTTCCCTCTTCAAGATACCTATCCGTATCCTGATAACCGCTCTGTATATCTTCTATATATTGGGATAGTTCATCCG
>JAITWB010000263.1 GCA_031285525.1 Spirochaetaceae bacterium | reverse complement strand
TCGGGGCGGACGGTGAGCTGGAGGAGGTGGGCGTAGTTGGGTTCCGCCGCAGGATCTTCCAGTTCCAGACCTTCATGGGAGATATGCCATATGTTCTCGTCCCTGCTGTAGGACTGATCCTTCTTCATGGGAACAGGGATGTTTCGTTCTTCGAGGTATGCGATCTCCTCTTCCCGGCTCTGTATATCCCAGATGCGCCAGGGGGCGATGATTTTGATGTCAGGAGCGAATGCCTTGATGGCAAGCTCGAAGCGGATCTGGTCGTTTCCCTTTCCGGTAGCGCCGTGACAGATCGCAGAAGCTCCTTCCTGACGGGCATATTCCACGAGAATCCTGCCGATAAGGGGCCGTGCTGTGGAAGTTCCCAGCAGGTAGAGGTCCTCGTATACTGCGGAAGCCTTGACGGCGGGCCAGATAAAGTCGGTGATGTATTCCTCACGGGCATCCACCACGTAACAGGAAGCAGCTCCTGTGTCCAGAGCCCGCTTTTTGATGACCGTCCAGTCATCGCCCTGTCCTACGTCTATACAGACTGCAATCACCTCACAGTCATAGTTTTCCCTAAGCCAGGGGATAATCACCGTCGTATCGAGTCCGCCTGAATAGGCAAGAACGATCTTCTCTTTAGCCATATATACACCTCTCTTTTTTTCCGTTAATCGGAGCGGAATGTATTCCGCCTTCCCTCTTTCCGTTTGTTCATTGGAAGTTTCAGAATAACTGACAATGGGTGTTTTGTCTATCGTACAAAAAAATGCAGGGAACAGGGAGGGATGATATCATGATGGAAGTCTCATATTCTGATATACTATACGTGAAGGGCTTCTGCGCCGCTGTCACCACGGAAGATATCGCCAAACAGGATTTTATCCTCACTCCGGAGCGATTGGGTTTGAGATATAACGGTGTTAAACTGAAATTGAAAAGTGCCGACACTGTTGGCACTTTTGAAGGAAGGGTGCAAGATGTTGATTAACAACAACGAATATTTTCAGGTTTTGGAGCGGGTCAAAGCGCAAATCCTGAACGCCCAGTATCGTGCTGTGTTGGGCGCAAATAGTGAACAGATTCTCCTGTACTGGAATATCGGAAAGGTGATTATCGCGAATTCGGGGTACGGCGTCAAGTTTATCGAAAATCTTGCACGTGACATCAAGTCGGAGTTCCCGAACACAAAGGGATATTCCGTGCGAAATCTGAAATATATGCGTAAATTCGCTGAATTTGTACCTGATGAGGCAAAAGTGCAGACAGTGTCGGCACTTTTGACGTGGTCGCACAACAGATACCTTTTTGACAAAACAAAGTCGTTCGATGAGTATATGTGGTACGCCTCACAGACTGTCGAAAATGGCTGATCTCTCTCCTCTCTTGAATATCACATTGGCACTAAAACCTACCAGCGGCAAGCGATTGGAGAGAAAGCTTCAAACTACAAAGCCCTTTTACCTCAACCGCAAAGCAAGCTTGCCATTGAAACGCTGAAAAATCCGTATGTTTTTGACTTTATAGAACAGCGTGATGTCTGCGGAGGATATTGAGAAGCGGATTAGGATAAAGTATGATATCAGGGTGGAGGAATAAGATGCATTCTGACTGTAGAAGGAGGATACAAAAATGAATAATGATATTCGCTGGAAGCAGCGTTTCCAGAACTTCTCTCGGGCTTTTGTCTTATTGCGTTCCGCATTTGATGAATGCAGCTTTGATGAATTGAATCAATTGGAACAAGAAGGCGCTATACAGCGGTTTGAATATACCTGGGAACTGACATGGAAAACAATAAAAGATTTCCTGGAATATCACGGCGTACTTATTCCGCCTCCTGCAGGTTCCCGCAATGTCATAAAACAAGCAGCAGCTCTGTTCTTTGATGATGCAGGAATTGACGGTGAAACATTCATTGATATGCTGGTAACAAGAAATGAACTATCCCACACATACGATTTTGAAAAGTTCAAAGATGCTCTCAAAGATATTCAAAACCGGTATGTTCCCCAATTAGAAGAACTCTACACCTTTCTTTTGGAGAAGTCCATCAATGAATAGTGATATAGGGTTAAGCAGTAAAGACAAAATGCTTATTGCGTCTGTCTTAGCGACAGAATCGGCAGTAGAAAAAGCAACTGTATTTGGTTCCCGCGCAAAAGGGAATTACAAAAAATACTCTGATGTAGATATTGCTCTATACGGCTGTCTCACTTCCCATGATGCCGAGCGCATTAGACTGGCACTGGATGAGCTTGCACTGATTTATTCTTTTGATGTCGCAGCTTATAACGAACTAAAAAACGCTGCACTAAAGGAGCATATTGATCGTATAGGTGTCGTTGTGTATGAAAGGGATACCGCTGGAGGTGAAGAAGAATGAGAAATGATGTGTTGGTTTGCCGCAATCCTTTCAGCTCTCGATGATAAAATTGCCAACAACACTGCTGTCCTATCGGTGATTGGGCTATTGCTAAGCTTAATCGCCATTTTTGTTTCGATACGAACAGCAAGATTACCCTATAAAAAGAATATCAAACTGTCATCATCACCAGTAATAGGATTATCTAAAAATTTTACTACAGGAGAGGTCAGCAATGAAATAATTGGAATTTCTGTGAATGTTGCAAATGTAGGATCACGAAATATAAGTACTCGCCGGACGGTCTGGAAGACGCAATTGCAACCGTTATCGGGCAATGCGAGATGTGGACTGACAATTAAAGGAATTGCTTGTTTATTGCTGCTCAGAGTTGTTCGGAATTTCCGAACAACTGCATTTTCATCAAGTTCACCCGCACATTGGTCGGTAACATGATGAGGCTTCTCTTTTTCAATTTTGCAACAGCCTGTTGCAAAATTGAAAAAACACTACCTGCCCAGCAGAGAACAAACGAGACTCCCTCCTTTGCTCCCTGCTCTTTTCTCTTTGCTACCTTTTCTCTACCTCTCCAGTCTCCTGTATACCGTTCTGTGAGGCCTGTCTGCGTCTGCGCCGAGCTGTTTCGTTCGCCATTCAGCGTATTCCGACCAGTTGCCGTCGTACCATACGATTTCGCTGTTGTTTTCAAAGGCGAGGATGTGGGTACAGATGCGGTCGAGGAACCATCTGTCGTGGCTGATGACCAGGGCGCATCCGGCGAATGAGTCCAGGGCGTCTTCAAGGGCCCGCATGGTGTTTACGTCGAGGTCGTTGGTGGGTTCGTCCAGGAGAAGGACGTTTGCTCCCTCTTTGACCATCATGGCGAGGTTGAGCCTGTTCCGCTCCCCGCCGGAGAGGACTCCGACCTTGCGGGACTGGTCGGCGCCGGAAAAGTTGAACCAAGAACAATATGCCCGTGAGTTGACTTCCCGTATTGCGCCGTTGAGGGGCCGTCCCGAAGCGTCTACTGCGCCGAGTTTTATCATGTCCAGTCCGCCGGAGAGCTGTTCCCAGACGGTTTTGTCGTCAGCAAGCAGGCTCCGCATCTGATCCGCATAGGCGATCTTCACTGTTTCACCGAGCTTGAGACTGCCAGAGTCGGGTTTTTCGCCCCCTGACTTGCCTGCGGCATCGATAATCAGCTTGAAGAGAGTTGTTTTTCCTGCGCCGTTGGGACCGATGATGCCCACCACCGCTCCCGGGGGAATGGTGAAGTCGAGGTTTTCAAAAAGCAGCCGCTCTCCAAAGCCCTTGGTGAGTCCTGCCGCTTCGATAACCACGTTGCCGAGCCGGGGGCCTGCAGGGATGGTGATCTTGGTGTCTTTGAGCTTTTCTCTGCCGGAGTCGGAAAGGAGCTGTTCGTAGCGCTTTATGCGGTCCTTGCTCTTGGCGTGCCTTCCTTGAGCGTTCATGCTGATCCATTCAAGCTCCCGCTCCAGGGTCTTTTTTCGCTCCGACTCGCCCTTTTCTTCTTTTTCAAGGCGATCCTTCTTCTGGCTGAGCCAGCCTGAATAATTGCCCTTATAGGGTATGCCTTCTCCCCGGTCGAGTTCCAGAATCCACTGGGCAACGTTGTCGAGGAAATAGCGGTCGTGGGTGATCGCAATAATCGTCCCTTCGTATTGCTGGAGGTGCCGTTCGAGCCAAGAGATGGTCTCCGCATCGAGGTGGTTGGTGGGTTCGTCCAAGAGGAGAATGTCCGGCTTTTTCAGGAGCAGCCTGCACAGAGCAACCCGTCTTCGCTCACCGCCGGAGAGTACGTCCACCACTTGCTCCGGGGGAGGGCAGCGGAGGGCGTCCATCGCCAGCTCCAGCCGGGAATCGAGGTTCCAAGCATCCATCTCGTCGAGTTTCTCCTGGATGCGGCCCTGCTTTTCCATGAGTTTGTCCATATCCGCATCGGGATCGCCGAAGGCTTCGTTTACTTCGTCGAATTCAGCCAAAAGGTCGATAACTTCCTGCACCCCTTCGCTGACCGTCTCACGGACAGTTTTTCCCGGGGTCAATGCCGGTTCCTGTTCGAGATAGCCGATGGTGTAACCGGGAGCGCAGGAGGTTTCTCCGGTAAAATCCGTGTCCAGACCGGCAAGGATCTTGAGGAGACTCGATTTTCCTGAGCCGTTGAGACCGATGACGCCTATTTTGGCGCCGTAAAAATATGACAGGCTGATATCTTTCAGCACCTGTTTTGTACCGTGACTCCGTGAGACCCGATACATTGAATAAATAACCTTTTTATCGTCCGTAGTTGTTGCCATGATTTGAGTATAGCCCAAAAGGGATGAAGGGGGAAGCTCTCTTTTAGATACTGTACTTTACCTACATAATGGTAGTATAATGGTGGATATGGACAAGGCGAAATACGAAATTTCTGGGCGAAAGATATTTTTTTTGTACCCCCAATCAGCGGTTCTGGAGAATATGCTTCCCCAGCTTTCAATACATGAATATGAGGTGTATGTCCTCTCGGATCATGAAAAAGCGCGGGCGGTTCTGAGAGCGAATCAGGATTCAATCCTGTTCATCAATATCGACACGATTCTTTCTCCGGATGCCTGGAAGGAGTATGTCCGTTCCTGTTTTTCCGATAATTCCCTTAAATCGACCCTCTTCGGGGTGATTACCAACAACGGTGATCCGGCGGTGAAGAAGTATTATACCGATTTCGGCGTACAATGCGGGGTCATCAGTATTAGAAAGGGTGTCGAAGAGAGTTTGAAGCAGATAACTGCGGTTCTTGAAGAAAAGAAGGCCAAGGGCTTGAGGAAATATGTCCGGGTGAACTGTGAAAACGATACTATGGCATCCATTAACTTTATGGAATCCGGTATTCGCAGGCAGATGAAGCTCCGGGACATCAGTTCTGTGGGGTTTTCTTCCTTTTTTAAGGAGGAGGTCGATTATCTCCCTTCCCAGAATACGATAATCCGGGATATTCAGCTGACTTTGAGGGGAACCCTTATCCGCTGTAATGCCGTTGTATACGGGGTTAAGGAGATTGAGGGGCATAAGGTCTATGTGATGCTCTTTACGAAAGAGATGGAGCCGATTACCAAGTCAAAGATTCAGACCTATATCCGTAACTACCTCCAGAGCATTGTGGATGCAATAAAATGATGACCATACCTTTGAATACCGATTCTTCACCGGATGCGGTTATTGAACTGCTGTTTAAGCTCAAGGTGAAGGATGTGATGACTTCCGATATTCTCACTGTTTCTCCCCAGACGACGATGCGGGATATACAGCGGCTTATGAGGGAGCATTATATTACCGGTATTCCGATTGTGGAAAACAGGCAGCTCGCAGGTATTGTGTCCATGGATGACATCGTTAATGCGCTGGATGGGGGATGGATAGAAGAACCCGCCGAACAGCATATGACCCGGAATGTTATCGTGCTTCAGGAAAGTATGCCTGTTTCTTTTTGTGTTTCCTGTTTTAACAAATACAACTTCGGGCGGTTTCCGGTACTCAATAAAGAGAATGAACTCATCGGTATAGTGACCTCTTCGGATGTTATTTCGGCGCTTCTTGTGGCGATGAATAAGGAAGTGGAGCGGCTGGAGCAGAAGGCTCACCAGATCGAGGCGGCTCCTCAGCCGGAGGTTCAATCTGAACCGCTGGGCAAACAGTTAGCCTTTGAGACGGAGTCCTTTAATTTCGAGATCGCCGGACGGGCTTCTACGGAGCTTAAAAAAGTGCTGAAATCGATGGGTATTAATCCTGCCGTTGTCCGCCGTATCGGGATAGCCAGTTACGAGTTGGAGATTAATCAGGTGGTTCACTCCGAAGGCGGGGTTATGCGGTATACCCTTTCGCCGGATATGCTGGTTATCGAGGCTGCCGACAGGGGACCGGGGATTCCGGATCTCGAAAAGGCGCTGCAGGAGGGCTTTTCCACTGCCACCGACAGGGTTCGCGCCCTCGGCTTTGGCGCCGGAATGGGGCTTCCCAATACCCGGCGGGTGTCTGATGCCTTTGATATTCAGTCTGAACAAGGGAAGGGGACAACCGTGCGCGTTTCCTTTTCTTTGGGAGAACAGGCTGTATAACGGAACAGCAATGGAGGAAAACCAATGAATATAAGCGAACTGCCGGAACTGCTGTCACTTACTGTTGTTCAGGGGGAGTATGCCGACCGTGAAGTGACCGAGGCGTATACTTCGGACCTGCTTAGTGATGTGATGGGGAACGCTCCCGATGAGTCTGTGCTTATTACGATTCAGGCGCACAAGAATACCCTTGCGGTGGCAACCCTCAAGGATATGGGTGCGGTGATTATCTGCAATAACCGTCCGGTGCCGGATGATATGATAGAAGCCGCCCGGGGCGAGAATATCGGGATTTTCCTGTCAAAGGAGAGTCAGTTCGTGGTTTCAGGAAAACTCTACCGACTTTTTACAGGTAAGGAAGCGTAACAGTTCCGTTCTGTCGTAGAAGGAGGTATTTGCTCTCTTGATACTCACAGCCGACCTTCATCTGCATTCTTGTCTCTCTCCCTGCGGGGATCTTTCTATGTCGCCTACGGTTATAGCTGACCACCTTAAAAGTAGGGGCGTTCAGCTCGCCGCACTGACCGACCATAATTCAGCCTTGAATTGTCCCGCCTTTGGGGAAGCCTGCCGGGAGAGGGGTATTGCCCCGCTCTACGGTATGGAGGCTCAGACCACCGAAGAAGTTCACGTCCTTTGTCTCTTTTCCCAGCTGGAAACGGCGCTTTCCTTTAGCGAACAAATCTACAGACTTATGCCCTCGATATGGAATATTCCGGAGAAGATGGGGGATCAGGTCTATGTTGACGCAGAAGAGAATATCCTCGGGGAAGTGGAGAAATATCTGGTCACTTCGGTAGACCGTTCACTTGATGAGCTGGCAGCATGGGTGATTTCGTTGGGAGGGATTATCATTCCTGCCCATGTGGATAGGGCTGCTTTTTCCCTGACAAGTCAGTTGGGCTTTATCCCCGACGGACCATGGACGGCTCTGGAGGTGGTACGGATGCCCCCTTCTGATCCTGCCCTTCGGGACAGTAGTTACGTTGATACCCGGGGGTATCCCCTGACCACGTCCTCGGATGCCCATTATATCGAGCATATTGCCCGGAGGCCCTTTGCGTTGGATATCGGGGAGCTTCCTCTGTACGAGGATGACGGTGTTACGGTGTGTATGGAGACGGTGAAGTCCGCTCTCTCAAAACGCCCTTCATTCTAATCCTAGTTCTCGTATCTGAAATAAAAAGGACTGTCCGGAATTACTTCTTGGACAGCCCTCATCAAGTTGAGTTTTCTTTATTTTTACGTCCTACGCACTCTACGTGGACTTCATCACGACGGGCTTTCTTTTTTGCCTTATCGCCCTATAAGGCTTTCATCCACTAAAATGATACAATTTTTTTACAGAATTGTCAACTAAAATATCAAAAATGTCGAAAAAATAGTGTGAACATTTAA
>JAITWB010000257.1 GCA_031285525.1 Spirochaetaceae bacterium | reverse complement strand
ATCAGGCGATGCGGCTTTCGTCGATACTCAGGTATGGAGGAGTGCCTGAGCTCTTGAGCTCGGAGCTCTTGAGCTCGGAGCTCGGAGCTCAGGAGAGGTATTTCCCTTTTTCTTCTGATAGTATACTCAAGGCTTGTGCTGTGCGATCCCGGCCTGTGCTCTGTGTGCCCTCTGCCGTGGAAGGACGGGGAACGGGGCATTTGCGGCGCTGCGTCTCCATTGCACTGTCTCTTGGCGGGGATATTCTGATTCCGGAGCAATTACTTTCCAAAAATGGGGGCATTAAAAACGCCGCTGAATTGCTGGCACCGATTGAGGATTTTCGTATTAGGCACTCGCTGGCAGGATTAATTCCACAGAGCGCTGATGCTGTAGGCGCTGTTGGTGCGTATAGTCTCATCGTTGCTGATATGTTTGCTATGGAGCGGGACTCCTCGGGGGATGAGAATAGCTCTGTCCCCGGCGCGCGTGAGCTCTCTGCTTTGGCGCCTCTTGCGGCTTTGGACGAAGGGGGCAGGTTTCACCGATACTGCGATTATCTGGCGGATATTATACCGTCATCGGAGATAAGCCGGGGTGCAAATAGTGTGAATCCGGGGTTGATTCCCCTGCCGCAGAAGAGGCGGGAGGGGTTTCCTCAGGAGATTAAACGGGTGCTGGTGGCGGTCGGCGGAGAGGACCCTGCGGGATTGACGGTTCCGGCGGCTGAGGGCTTTGCCGCTTTGGGCTGTGAAGTCGATGCCGTACTGAGCAGCGGCTCCCCGGCGGCGGATACTGCCTCCGGCTCTGTCCCTGCCATTCGGTGGTTCAAGGAGATACCCTGTCTGAGGGAGAAGCTGGCGGAATACGATCTGGTGGTGACCCATTACGGCTTTACCGCTTTCGAGGCGGCGGCTGCAAACTGTGCGGTGCTGCTTCTCGCGACGAGTCCGCTTCATGAGAAGCTTTCCCATTCCCTGGGCTTTACCGTACTGCGCCCTAAAGATATATCTGCTCAGGTGTTTTCCGGGTTTCTTGGAGAACCAGAGAAGCTTCTGCCGTCTGCAGCTCTGTCCCCGGATGTGCAGGCTTCTCTTCCGGGGTTTATCGCTTCCCTTGCGGCGGGTAAGCGGACACCCTGTCCCCTGTGCAATTCCGGGGAGGGAAAATATAGTATTGGGGAAGATCCGGTGATAGGTCGGTTTCCTGACCGTACCATACGCCGATGCCGATCCTGCGGGATGCTCTACCTTTCGTGGGTACAGCAGGGGAGTACCGATTACAATGGAGCCTACTTCTTTGAGGAGTATAAAAAGCAATACGGTAAAACCTATCTGGAAGACTTTGATGCCATAAAGGGGCAGGGGCTTCGCAGGATGGCTCTTATTGAATCAGCTATGAACGTTACTCAGAGCATCGCTCGTGGTGCCGAGAAAAGACATCGAAATGAGAAACCGGCTGTCCTCGATATCGGCTGCGCCTATGGTCCCTTTATGTCGGCAGCGGCGGATCAGGGATGGGAAGCTTTCGGTACGGATATATCCCCCGACGCTGTTCGCCATGTGACCGATGTGCTGCATTTGCCTGCGGTCTCAGCGGAATTTCCGGAATTTGATCCTGCATGGGTTTTTGGGCGGCTTACCTTCGATGCGATTACGATGTGGTATGTGATAGAGCATTTCGATGATCTGGTTCCGGTGCTGGATAAGGTTTCCTCGATGCTTAAGACCGGAGGGGTGTTTGCTTTTGCTACTCCTTCGGCATCAGGTGTTTCCGGGCGTTTTTCGCAAGGAACCTTTTTGCGTCAGAGTCCCCGGGATCATTTCACCTTGTGGCAGCCGGAAAAAACGGCTAGAATATTAAAGCGCTGGGGTTTTGCCCGGTACCGGATAGTTTCTACCGGACACCATCCTGAGCGGTTTCCTGATACGGGGCGGGGTTCCTTTATCAGGCGGGCCCTGGGCGGCGGAAAGCGGCTTGAGGCCGCAAGCCGTCTGTGGGGGTTGGGTGATACCTTTGAAGCCTATTTTATTAAACAATAGCGGGACTACTATATCGATGAAAAAGCGTGTTTTGATATTGGGAGCCGGGTTTATGCAGAAGCCGGCCATTACAGCGGCAAAGAAACTCGGCTGGTATGTTGCAGTTGCGGACGGTAATCCTCTAGCCGTTTGTGCGTCTCTTGCGGATAGATTCGAGCCGATTGATCTCAAGGATACGGGGGCGCTCATCGAGTATGCGTCCCGAATTGCCGCAGAGGGCGGGCTCGATGGTGTGTTTACAGCAGGGACTGATTTTTCTCGCTCCGTTGCTCTGGTGGCGGAAGCTCTGTCCCTGCCAAGTCACAGTAGTAAGGCTGCGCTGAACGCAACCGATAAGATACGTATGCGCCGTTGCTTTGCAGAGGCTGGGGTTCCGTCTCCGGTATTCACCGAATTCGACAAGGATAAGCTTGATGCCCTTACAGCGGCTGTTGGTGGAAGACGCTTCGTTGTGTTGGGTGAGCTGTTGCCTAATACGTCAGAGGAACTTGTTCCTACAGGGCTTGATTTTCCTCTGGTGGTGAAGCCGGTAGACAGTATGGGAGCCAGAGGGTGCCGCCGGGTGGATACTATTGCGGAGTTGATTGCAGCAATCAAGTCGGCTCTTGCTTTTTCACGAACCGGTAGGGTGATCGTTGAGCAATATCTCGAAGGTCCCGAGTTCTCGGTGGACGCCCTGGTCTGCGGCGGCGATCTGATCGTGAGCGGTTTTGCGGACAGGCATATCTTTTTTCCTCCCTGTTTTATTGAGATGGGACATACGATGCCCTCGGCATTGCCGAAAGAGGATATGCTTCGTGTGATGGATGCCTTTTCCAAGGGAGTGCAGGCGCTGGGGCTTACCTGGGGCGCCGCAAAGGGCGATCTGAAGCTTACCCCCAATGGCCCCATGATCGGAGAGATCGCTGCACGTCTTTCGGGAGGATATATGTCCGGGTGGACCTATCCTGCTTCGTCGGGGGTCGATTTGACCGAGGAGGCGCTGCGTATCGCTGTGGGTGAAGATCCCCGAATACAGCTCTGTCCCTCTTCCGGTACAGTTGGATTGACCGTCCGGCTGCGGGAGAACGAGGCGGCTCTGCATTCCGCAGAGCGGGCGTGGATTTCCATTCCCGGAAAGGTCCGTTCTGTTTCGGGGTATGAGCGGGCGAAGGCGGTTCCTTTTGTTCGGGAGTTGTTTCCCCGGACTGCTGAGGGGGACAGTGTGGTGTTTCCCTCGAATAATGTAGAGAAATGCGGCAATATCATCGCCTGCGCTCCTTCAAGAGAAGAGGCTGTCACTGCGGCGGAAACTGCGGTGAGGGAGATATTCCTCAGGCTTGAGCCGGGAAATGCTGAAACCGATGCCTTTCTTGAAGGCGGAACTTTTAGTTCG
>JAITWB010000218.1 GCA_031285525.1 Spirochaetaceae bacterium | reverse complement strand
TGCTTTATGGATTATTCGGCTCATCCATCAATTATAACCGTTTTTTCAGCCGCAGCAAGCTGCGGGGTATCAGACCGTATGCTTCGCAATGAGAAAAGGAAAGAGGGCTTCGGTGTTCGAGTTATCGAGACGGACTTCCGGGGTGTCTTTTTCACCCTTTTCTCTTTTTTACCTTCTCCCTTCTCCCTTCTCCCTCCACTTTTCTCTTTTCTACCTTCTCTTTCCTCTTTTTTCTTTTGGCAACCAGGTATACAAAATCCGTTCCAGATCGGCAAACTCGATGGGCTTGCCGATGAAGTCGTCCATACCGTTTTGGATATAGAAGTCCCGCATATCGCTTACCACATTTGCAGTGAGGCACACCAGCGGCGTCTGCTCTGAGGGCTTGAGGGAGCTCATCATGGCGCGCATCTTTGCGGCAGTCTCGATGCCGTCCATGATGGGCATCATGTGGTCGAGGAAGACGATGTCGAAATCCTGCTGTCCAAAGATCAATAGCGCTTCTCCGCCGCTTTCGGCGCAGATGACTTCGGCGCCCAGGGTTTTGAGCATTTCACTGCACACCATGAGGTTTATGTCGTTGTCATCGACGATGAGAAGGCGGGTGTTCCTGACGGTGAAGTCCCGGGGAATTACGGCCGTGTCATCCAAAGACAAACCGTCCATGGATGCAGAGCTTTCACGGTTCGGCTTTTCCCGGTTGAGGTACTTTGCCAGATCCGTAATCAGGAGGGGCGAAAACAGTATCACATCACGAAAGTCTTCTATATCAAGAGCCTTCTGCATATCCCGGAGGGCGGCGAAGGTGCAGTGGGGAAAACGTTCACGGAGGGGAGACAGATCCGCTTCGGTGTAGTCTGTGTCATAGATGCAGTGGGTACAGGCAGAAAGGGAGGAGCGTATTTCTGGAATCTCCTTGTGAGAGCCCAGCAGGCAGGGAACCTTGAGAGATTCCAGCATATGCTGAATGTGAGGCATCTGAAGATGCTGCATCTGGGCTTTGTCCCCCAGGAGGAGAACGTATTTTTCACCCGGCTTATGTACCTGGGCAAGGGGCTCAGGATTCACTATCTGCTGGGGAATGGAGAAACCGAAGGCGCTCCCTTTTCCGTATTCGCTCCTGACCGTAACGGCGCCGCCCATGGCCTGTACCAGCTGTTTACTGATGGCAAGTCCGAGACCGGTACCTTTGATGCTTCGGTTGGTGTGCATATCCAATCGGGTAAAGGATTCAAAGAGTTGGGCAATATCCTCCTCTTTGATACCGATACCGCTGTCGGAGACTTCACAGAAGATGTCCGCTCTTTCGCCCTGCACCCGGGAGCGGAGGGTGAACTGGACAAAGCCCTTGTTGGTGTACTTTACCGCATTTGAGAGGAGGTTCACCATGACCTGTTTTATCCGGATATCATCGCCCCGTAACTGTGAAGGCATTTCAGGGGAAATATCGAAAAACACAGCCAAATCCTTGCTGCCCCCTTTGAAGCTAATCGAAGAACTGACCTCGGATATGAGTTCCCCGAGACTGTAGGTTCCTTCGATTAGTTCGACCTTCCGGGCGTCGATCTTTGAGAAATCGAGGATGTCGTTTATGATGCTGATGAGGGAGTTGGCGGAATTGATAATGTTCTGTACGTAATTACGCTGAATGTCGTCCATTTTCGTGATCGCCAGCAGTTCGCTAAAGCCTTTTACCGCATTCATGGGGGTACGGATTTCGTGGCTCATGTTGGCGAGGAAACTGCTCTTTGAACGGGCTGCTTCTTCGGCGCGTTCCCTGGTTTCGATGAGTTCGGCAACATTAAAGCGGCGGAGTTTTTCGGCGTTTTCGTTCATCACCGACAAGAGCCGGATATCCCGCGCCTGCTGCCGATTGATCCTGCGCAGATTTTCTATCTCTTTGAGCGCTTGCTCAAAGTTTTGAGGCTCAAGACTTTGATCCTCAAGGTTTTGCGGTTCAAGGTTTTCTGGCTCGGTGTTTTCTGAATTCAAAAAGAGGTCCTCCGTTATAATGCGCACATTACGACAGAAGCATTATAGGATCTGTTGTGTATCTCTCCGTTCTTGCCGAGGGAGGGGGCTATTTCGCAGAAGCCGTAATAGGAACTCATGGCAAGTCCATGGGGAACCTCTTGTGACAAAAAGAGACTTTCCAGGTTTTGGCCGCCTATCATGGCAAAATAGCGGGCAACGCAGGGAACCAAAAGGAGCATACTGTAGCTCTGTCCCGCTTGTTCCCTCTCCCGCATTTGCTCTGTGACGGAACGGAGACATTCCCGGGCGGATTCGATGACATCATCCTTCGTTAGTATGCCGACGTTCAGCCGGGTACCGACGGGGAGGGTACTGGAAAATACGGCGCTTCCGTCTTGTGTGTTGGTATAGCTGATGCAGCGCATCTCCGGGACGCCGTCGTCGTCGGCAAGCTTATACTTGAGCTGTACCGGGAGGGGGCCGTATTGTACCAGGGCATCGAGTCCGTTGATCCGTTCTTCCGGGTCGATGCCGATGGTTTTCATGTAATCGCAGAAGGGCATTCCGTCTACCTGGCGGACGATGTTTCCTTCGGACTCGGTTACTGCGGGGGCGTATTCGGACATGGCTGTTATCCTGCTGCCGATGCCGAATACGGGACTGATGTTGCCCCCCAGAGCGAGGAGCGCCATCCTGTCGCTGTAGGCTTTTCCGTGTGCAAAAACGGCGGCCTTGGTGGTATCCAGATCGTCGGTGGTGATTCCCCCAAAGACAGGGACATTCCCGGCAAGGGAGAAGATTTCGCTGATCACCGCATCGACATCGGCGGTCATTCCGGGAATGAGAGGGATAAAGGGTATAAGCAACCGGGGCGTTCCAGTCAGTCCGGAAATACAGGAATTGTAGAGGGCTTTCATGTGTTCTGGTATGCGGGGTTTATCGAAGGGGTCGGATACGGCTATGGACCAGGTGAGTCCTTCTTTTTCAAAAATGGTCAGAACCGCGCTGAGCTCGTTGCCCACAGAGGAGAGGGGCATGGTGAGGGTGGTTCCTCCGATGACGGGAAAGGGAAGCGCTGCCATCAGGGTTTGAATCAGAGACGCATAGTCTATCCGGGAATCACACATAAGAAAGCCTATGGTGTTTTCTGCGGACACGTGG
>JAITWB010000180.1 GCA_031285525.1 Spirochaetaceae bacterium | reverse complement strand
TTTTCTCGATGCCTTTGACCGGAAAGATACGGTGTTGACCGGAGATATTGCGGAATATGAGATAAGCCCCAGGCTCAAAACCCTGGTTGAAACCCTCGAAACGCTGTAGGCAGAAGAGGCGTGTATGTTATCGTTTCAGATTGTCAGACATGGACCGCTGTTTTTTATTCCCCTTATCGTAATAGCAGGGACTGTTGTTGTTCTCCTGCTCATTTGGCTGGCGCGAAATAAAGGGCTGATCGGAGAGGGCATCAAGTTACCTCAGTCAACCCGGTTGAACCGCAGGTCGATTGCTCTATTGGGGGAAGAATTCGAGCTGAGCGCCAAGGAGCAGGCTTTTCTCTATGATGTCTGCAAGGAACAGGGAATCGATAACCCTGAGTTCTACTTTAAGAATGAGGAAGCCACAGATACCCTCTTTAAGAAGTTGTACCATCAGCTTATAGCGGATGGGGCTGAGCAAGAGGAGCTGGAAGTAAAGAAAGCCCTCCTCTTTTCCATGAGGCAGCGGATTGAAAAGAAGCGCAGGGATTCGCGGATACTGTCTTCTACCAAGAGTATTGCCGAGGGGCAGATGCTGACGCTGGTGCTAAAAACCGGGGAGCAGTATCAGATTTCGGTGGATCAGAATACTGCCGAGGGATTGCTCTGTACGGTTCCCCGGGATAAGCTCCAGAATGAGGTGCGTTTTCCGTCTTTAACAAAGGTAACGTTCTTTCTGTACAGTAAGCTAGGAACTTCCTATCAGTTTGACGGGCGTATTATCAGGTATGATGTGACCACTTCGAGAACGATGATGCTTATCGGTCATACGGATAATATTATTGTCATGAGGAAGCGGAACTATTTGAGAAAGACCTTTAAACATCCCTGTACTTTTTCCGGGGTGGATGTGAAGCCCCAGACAAACGGAAGCAATGTGTCTTTTTCGTACCAGCCTTTGGCGAAGACCTATGAGGGGACGCTCAACGATATTTCTGCGGGAGGTTGTAGTATTCAGACACAGTCGCCTTTGGGAGAAAAAAGATATATTAGTATTGAATTTCAGACAACCGATAATTCTGCCGATATTGTGGTTGGGACAATCGTGAAACTGGATCAATTGGATGCCAACAGCGGATACATAATGCATATTCAGTTTGTGAAGA
This sequence comes from Spirochaetaceae bacterium, assembly GCA_031285525.1. Next base: position 1,953 of record JAITWB010000180.1, on the reverse strand, counting down.
TGACCAGGAAGACCAGGAATAAGATTTTTTCGTTCATATTTGAGTATGAATAGTGGAGAGGGTTTTTCTGATTTTACGGAGACAATTATGAAGGTTTTGGAAATAAAGGATATGCTTCGCAAAGAGGTTCCGCTGTATTATCGGATGGATTATACCGGTACAGCAGTGGTGGAAATTCCGCTCAAGGTTATAGAAGCTCCGGTGGAATTTACCATTGAGACGGATCCTTTGGGAAGAAAGACGATAGAACTCACCCTCAAAAATGATATCGACTATCCTCTCGTTCCATTGGTGAAGAGTCTGAAGGAATATATCCTGGAGTTATCCCGGGAAGGGTTGCTGCCTCTGTGACAGGTGCGTTTCCTCGGTATGTATTCCGGACTGTTAGTGCAGAAGAGACGATTCGCCTGGGCGAGAGAATAGGCGGTTCCTTGCGTAAAGGGGATGTGCTGGCTCTCAATGGCACCCTCGCCGCAGGGAAGACAACTATAACCAAGGGAATTGCCCGTGGTCTCGGTGTGGATGAAACAGTAACCAGCCCCACATTTACCATTGTTTCTGAGTATTCAGGAAGGCTTCCGCTGTATCATATCGATACCTACCGCCTCGATTCCGCTGAGTCCTTTACGGATATCGGCGGGGAGGATATGCTTTACGGTGACGGTGTGTGCGTTGTGGAGTGGAGCGAGAAGATTGCGGAGCTGCTGCCCGAGAATACGATAACCCTTCAAATCGATTTGGAAGATGCGGAGACCCGGAAGATTACGCTTTCCGGGTGGTCCTACGGAGATATGTGTGATGAAAGTGCTTGCGGTTGATACCTCATCTGCGGTGATGTCTATTTCAGCAGAAAATGATGGTCTTTTTTGTACCCTTTGTATTAATGCGGGAATGAGGCAGTCAGAAAAGCTTGTTCCTGCTATCGAATATGTCCTCGGTGAGGTGGGTATTACCCCGGCAGAGCTGGAATTGTGCGCGGTGAGCGAGGGTCCCGGTTCCTTTACCGGACTCAGGCTCGGGTACTCGGCAGTAAAAGCTCTGTCCCTCTATTCGGGCTGTCCCGTATATGCAGTCCCTACCCTTTCGGCCTGGGCTTATTCCTATCGGCAATGGCCGGGAGCGGTGATTCCTGCCATCGATGCGAAGAAGAAGCGGTTTTACGCTTCTGTCTTTCGACAGGGTGAGGCGGTAACGGATTCCCTCGACATAGAACCTTCGGGACTGCTTGCGTATATCGATATCGAAGAACCGGTATTGCTTACCGGACCGGACGCGGAATTACTGCGGGAGGAGCTCCTGTTGGAAGAACCCCGCTTAAGGCTCTCTGTTTTTGAGAAAAAACAGGAACCAGTTTCGTCCTACCTGCTGGAGGAAGCGAAGCTCCGTTTTGAGCAGCGAGACAGATACCAGCCCATTGCCGATTACGACGGGCCGCTCTATATACGGAAGAGTGAAGCTGAGGAAGCCGTAAGCGGTAAATAACGTACCCTTTCCGGCAGAACCCTATACATCCTTAATAAATACATCCAACGCCTGAATCCCCAACATCATAACCACTGTCACGATGGCTCCTGAGATAAGCACGCCGATGATGACTGCCGGGAGGGTTTTCCGTTTGGGAAGTCCCAGTACCCATGCCCCAAGTGTGCCTGTCCAGGCGCCGGTGATGGGCAGGGGAACCGCTACGAATAAAGCCACCCCAAACCAGCCCCATTTTTCAACGCCCTGGTGCAGTTTTTCACGGGCGCGCTCGACAAAACGGTCAAAAAAAGCTTCGTACCAGGACATTTTGAGAAAGAGCTTGTGAAAGGTAGAAAGGAATATCCAACACGCCGGAGCCACAAGCGCATTTATACCCGCAGCGAAAGGATAGGCTATATACCAGGGGAGACCATTGGCTATGGCAAAGGGAATCCCTCCACGGAGTTCGGAGATGGGAAGGAATGACAGCAG
>JAITWB010000173.1 GCA_031285525.1 Spirochaetaceae bacterium | reverse complement strand
ATCAGGGAAATTTCATCAGTATCAGCAGGGGTGTTTTCCATATCAGTAGTCATACATTATGGTGTACCAGATATTACCGCTCTGTTCAAGAGTCACATAGAGGGTCACATAGAGGGTTCTATAATTTCAAGCAGTTCCTCCAAGGAATCTATCACTATATCGGCGTTTTCTGCGAGCAGCTCTTTCCGGTTGCCGAAGCCTCCGGTAAAGGCGCAGGAGATAACCCCTGCCGCACGGGCTGCCTGAATATCAATATCCGTATCTCCCACCATCAGGGTTGTTTCCGGAGAGCCTTTTAACTCACGGAGCGCGAAAAGGAGGCCGTCCGGGGCAGGCTTGAGCCGGGCGGTGCTTTCGGGGCCAGCAACGGATCCGAAAAAACGTTCCAGTCCGAAATGAGAGAGGATACGGTGAGAAAGTTCCAGGGGTTTATTGGATACCACCGCCATCGGTATCTTCCGCTGGTGGAGCTCCACCAACAGTTCCGGGACACCGGGGTAGAGGGTTGAATACACGGCGCAGTTATTGCGGTAATACTCGATATACCAGGGAAAGAGGACGTGGAAGATTCGCTTAAAGTGTTCTTTTTTCTCCGATACCTCGCCCGGTATTCCGGAAGGATCATCGGCGGAACAGCTGTCTTCAATAGGCGCATCCATTTCAAGCCCATAGAGGCTATACAGCAGAGACCGCTCAAGGAGTTTCTCCGCTCCGTTGCCTATAAAAGTCCGGATCTTCTCTTCTGGAATCTGGATACAGTTAAAATTGGACAGCCCTGCATTCACCGCAGCGGCAATGTCTGCAACAGAGTCCAATAATACTCCATCAAAATCGAAGAGTACTGTCTGTATTACTTTTTTCATGACCGTTCCTTGAACACAGAACCCCGAATCCGCTTAACCGCAGCAGCTTTCCCGATAGAAACACTCTCGGTCAGTCCCTCGGGTTCTGTCATAATTTTGAGAAAGGCGTCGCCTTCCCGTTTTTCAATCTTTATGGGACTGCCCAGCAGGACAGTATCGTCGTATACCAGCTCAACAAGACTTGCAGAGGCTATGGCGTGTTCCACCACATGCACCTTCCCCAAAAAATCCATTCCTCCCGCCTCGATCCGCTCAAACCGCACCGACTCAGGGCGGAGCTGTGTCGGGTTCAGTACCACCCGGCGGGAAATACGGGAACGGAGCGCTTCCGCCTGGTCGCCGGGAAGCTCCATCGCATCCACCGCACCGTAAAGGGAGGACAGGATATCCTCTCTCGAAGGGCTGTTATCGGACCTGTTGAGTAGGGAAGCCGAACCTGACGCACTTCCAGAGGCCGTTCCTGCAGGTGCCCCAGCCGCAGTGCTCCGTACCGGCAGCGGCGGGAGTATGCTTCCCCGTACCGGGACGCTTTGCTTCCCTGCAGGAGAGGGTTTGGATACGGCGCTGTTGACCGCTCCCAGGGAATCGATTCCTGCAGCTTTGAATGCGGCAGCCGCTTCTTCCGGGGAATCGAAATCCAACAGATATATCCCCGGCGCAAGGATTTTACGGATCCGGGGAGTAATAAGCTGGCTGTTTTCGATCAACACTCGCCGGGATTCTTCTGCCTGTACCACATAGCCGTGATAGAGGGAAACCGCCGTATATCCAGTATACCACTCGTTTATAGAAAAAAGAATGTTTTGCGGCAGCGGATGTCCGCTTCTCTGTTCAAGCCGGGCGATGATGTCCGACGGAGAAAGACCCGAGTCAAACCCTGCAAGGCAGGAACGTTTTGAAAGCTCAAACCTTCCCGCGGTATCGACAGACACTATCTCAAGAAAGACCAGAAGATCCAGTAACGCCTTTAAGGATAGCCCCGGAAAGATGGTTACCGAAAAACCGCCGTCCACATGAAGGGTAGGGGGAAGCCGTTCCTCCGGTACCGAGCCTGCGTCGGCGGCAAAGAAGGGATTGCGGTAATAGAGTTCCCCCTGCTTCACGATAAGACCAAAGGCAATAGCGCTCTCTATCAGCGAATCCGCAGAAGAGGGAATGATCGCCTGTTCTGCAGACGGGTCTTCCTTTTCGCGGCGGGCTTCCTGTTCCAAAAGGGCTGCAAACCGTCCCTGCCGCTGATTGCTTCCCCCTGCTTCCTGCCGAGACAAGGGGGTGCCGTGACTCCGTCCCCTGCCGGAGCAGGAGCGTTCCCGCTGAATAAAGGCGCTTCGGTAGAGCGCCGCTTCGGTAAAGCCCCCTGCCGGCGGAAGGGACAGAACGATATCGAGAACCAGCCGGGCATTCTGTATCAACACCTCCCTGGTCACATGGCCGGAAGCTGCTGCGGCAAGATAGAGATACCGATCCCGCTGAGTCAGTTCCGCAAAGGAATACCATCTGCCGATATCCGGCACCAGGCTGAACTGCTGCTGCCGGAGGAGAGAGAGGTTTTTAAGGGAAGCGATAAGCCGTGAAATATCGTGAGCGTTTTCACCGGATGAGTCCCGGGGTGCTTTCAGAGAAACATCTTGGGATATTTCTCGTCCTTCAAGGGGAAACAGCTCCCGAAACAGCGTGTCCGCCCGCTTCTTCAGCTCCCCGTCATTCTTCACCGCATCCTTGGTGTGTGTGAAAAAAGGCAGCAGAGAGCCGAGGGTCAGATCATCGGGAAAGGGCTGGGGAACCGGAACAAAAGCGGAATCCTCACGGGCTGTCACCGGAAGGAGCAGAGACGTCCCGATATAGGGCGCAATGTCATCGAGAATATAGGGATTTATGCGGAACACATGCTCCCCGGTATGAAGGGTCTCTTCCCTGATGCGAAACAGGATGAGCCGCTCTTCCATATTGAGGAGCCGTTCATACAGAACCGCAAAGGGAAAGGTTCCCGAAAACAGCTTGACCAGCTTCTCCTGTGTCGGCAGACTTAAGGCCTGTACGGCGGAAAGTACCAGCAGATCCATCTCATCCAACAGGCCGATCAGTGCCTTACGGTTTTCCTGCTTCCGCAAAAAAGCGCCCAGTTCCTCTATGAGTTTTTGCTTATTGAAAGGCGTCTTTATCTCGCCGAGATACATCCGCATCAATTCAAAAAAGTGGTGATCCGACAGTTTTGTCAGCGCTTCACGCCATTTCAGAATCTGTTCCGGCATGGTCACTCCAAGCTGTCAATATCGTGATAATGAACGATACGATAGGCATAGCCCTGTTCGGCGAGGAATTTCTGCCTGTTGGCGGCGAACTCCTCTTCCACCGTATTCCGGCTCACAATCGTGTAGAACCGGGACGTCCGCTCCTTGGGACGCAAAATCCTGCCCAGCCGCTGAGCCTCTTCCTGGCGGCTGCCGAAGGTGCCGGATATCTGAATAGCCATGGACGCATCGGGAAGGTCTATGGCGAAATTCGCTACTTTGGAGACTACCAGCGCCTGAATCTCTCCCCGCCTAAAGGAATCGTATATACCGTCCCGGACTGAATTCGGGGTCTTCCCGGTGATTATGGGAGCCGAAAGCAGCCGGGAAAGTTCTTCCAACTGGTTCAGGTACTGCCCGATAATGAGAATCCTGTCTTCGGGGTTCCGCTTGACCAGTTCCGTAACAATATCGGTTTTCGCCGGGTTCTCGCTGGCGATGCGGTGTTTCTGCCGTAAATTCGCCGTGGCATAGGCGATTTCCTTGTCCGGAGCCAAATCGACCCGAATCTCCACGCACTCCGCAGTGGCGATCCAGCCGGAGAGTTCCAGATCCTTCCATGGCACATCAAAGCGTTTCGGACCCACCAGGCTAAAGACATAGCCCTCGTTGCCGTCCTCCCGTACCAGGGTAGCGGTGAGTCCCACCCGCCGGACAGCCTGAAGCTCCGCAGTCACCCGGAACACCGGGGCAGGAAGCAGGTGCACCTCATCGTAGACGATGAGTCCCCAGGCGCGCTCCCGAAAGAGCTTGAAGTGGGGAAACTCCGCCTCCTTGTCCGGCCGCCAGGTTATCACCTGATAGGTCGCCACGGTGACAGGCTTTATATTCTTCGATTCTCCGGTGTATTCGCCGATATCATCTTCTGTGAGGTTTGTTTTATCCAGCAGTTCTCCCATCCACTGGTGAACCGCAGAGATATTGGTCGTCAATATGAGGGTATTGGTCTTGAGGAGGGACATGATATACATCCCCACAATGGTCTTGCCTGCGCCGCAGGGAAGCACTATGGTCCCAAACCCTGATCCGGGGCGCATATCCCCCACCAGCGCAGCGGCGGCGTCCCTCTGATAGTCCCGGATCGTAAAAGCGCCTCCGCTCCGGCGCTGCTCCAGAAGAGCTATATCCAGCGGATCCCCCGGAACCAAGGGAGCCTCGTCCCACACGGGCCAGCCCAGCTTGAGTAGTTCCTGCTTTACCACACCCCGGTAGATGAGGGGCAGGGCAAAGCTGTAGAGTTCCGTTTCCCCTTCGGTAAAGGAGGGCGCCTTTTGGATGTAGGCAGCCATCACCTTTGAGGCTTCGATTTCCTTGAATATGGCAAGCACCGCAGTTACCAAATAGAGGTTTTCGTCCCGGTAGATGATCCTGAGCTTTCCGGAGCGTCCGGCGGTCTCCCGCACCCAGCTCGAAATCACCGGCGGCACCGGATACCGGGAGAACTGCTCCAGCGTTTCCGAGATATGTTCCGGCGAGAACCCGGCGCTGGAGGCATTCCAGACCGAAAGCGGTGTGAGCCGATAGGTATGGAGATGCTCAGGGGAACGTTCCAGCTCCGCAAAGGGAATAAGCGCCGCCCGTGCCTCGTTGGCAGCGGGAGCGTGGGTATCGAGGAGAATCGTCCTGTCGCTTTGCACAATCAAGGGATTGGCAGGATCATACTGTATAGTTTTTTGCGTACCGGGCTTGGGGGTCAACCGCAGATTCCTCCTGCAGACCGTTCAGCTTCGTTCTTTTCGTGCATTTCCAGAAGTATTTCCATAACTCTATCAACAACGGGCTGTTTCTTATCTTCGATATCCGCAGGAACCGAATCGAGTACCTTCTGCCGGAATGCCTTGCACTCCATCACCGACCCCATTTCCATGATGATCTTATCCTGACAGACCAGATCCTCCAGCATATCTTCGGGCTTGTCCGAAATACGCAGGCAATTGCCGTTTATCGAAACAGGCATCATCACATCCGAGAGGCGGATATAGGAATCTATCTCCCGCACGCCCTTCCGTGTTTCGGGTCTCCCCGGGCGGTAGCGGGTTCCTGAGGGAAATACGAGGAGAACCTTTCCTTCTTTTCGTATCTTGTCCATGACCCGCATAGAGGCGAAGTTGATCTTTTTGCTCCTCGCTTCCTCTTCGGCACGTTTTACGGGGTCCGTAATCGACGCGAGTCCCCGGCTGGGGTAGATGATGATCCGGGAATAGGCTTCCGCCCAGGCGCTTACCATGGGGTTGTCTTCGTTCAGTTTGAAACCGGAAATCGCAACGAGCCTTTCGGCAATGGCCTTGCCTTCTTCGCCGCCCTTCTCCTGAAGGAAGTTATAAAAACCCGGGAGGTCGAAGTTGCTGTAATGCTCCATGAGGATAAGTCCCCGTTTTCCTTCCTTTACCTGTGCAAGGAAGTCCTTGAGATTATCCAGCCCTCGCAGCTCCGAACCGGGGAGAACGTTGTCCTCAAGCATCTGGTTAATTATCTTGAGAATCTCCGTATTTGCAGGCTGAAACACGTTTTCTTCCGTAATATTGTTCTCGGCTCGGGCAAGATTTGCCAGATCCTTGAAGAGATGTCTGTATCTGACTTTCAGTGGTTGGGGTTCCATGTTGACGCTCCTGATATAAAAAAGACAATTGCCGAACCCTCCACAGTCTGGCAACTGACTCAAGCTACCTATAAAAATACTCTCTCTTGTGCTTGGTGTCAATGAAGGGAGAGGGGATTAGGGAGAAAAGAGAAAGGAGAAGGTAAAAATGAGAAAGTTCGGGAATTGATTGTCATCTGTTTTTTTGGGTGTTATACTGATTATTGTGATACATGCGATGTGCAAAGGAGGTTTTATGAGAAAAAGGAACAAACTTCTACTATTATTGCTGATCTTTATTACAGGAAATATGATACAGGGCGTGTGGGCGCAGCAGGAGCGTATACAGTCGGCTGAGGGTTCTGTGCAAGATAAGCGCATTCCGAAGCAATCCAACAAAGCTGCGTTTACTGTAACGGTTACATATATGACCCGGGGAGGTGAGAAAATGACCGATTCTGTGTTGGTTTTCGCATCCGATTCCCGGGCTGCTGAGCGTGAGGCGGAAGCCCTTTTTAAGGAACGGAATAACCGTCAGACCTTCATAAGCGCTTCGGCGCGTGTCGATAGGTCTCAGCCGTCTGATACACGTGATAGGGATCGCAGCAGGGAAGATGACAGAAATGACGATAGACGGGAACGAATTGACGACATACGTCCCGGCCATCTGAGACAGTTCTCCGTTGTTGTTACCTATAGGACTCGGGGCGGTACCGAGATGACCGACATCGTTGTTATTCAGGCTTCCAGTCCCCGGGCAGCGGAACGTGAAGCTGAGACGAAGTTTAAGGCTGCGAATAGCCGCCAAACCTTTATAAGCGCGCAAACCAAATAGGAGGATAGTGGTATGAAAAAGATTTGTTTACGTTTCTTTGTTTGTCTGACGATTCTTGGCGGGATAACCCTCTCGGGATGTATTATTAATGTAGATACGGGAGATGGAACTATCCGGGTATATAACAATACTGCTTCTGTAGATATTACCTATGCAGAGCTTCTGGACGAAGACGGAGATATGGTTAAGGAAGCGGAGGGCATTAAAGCCGGTAAAAGCCTGATATTTACGGATATCAAATCCGGCTCTTATACCGTATATATTGAAACAAGTGATAACAGGGTATATGAGTCTGATTCTCTGTTGTTGAGAAATGGCGAGGAAAAGGACTTCGATTTTACC